>CBFGQV010000013.1:0-17183 GCA_965651045.1 uncultured bacterium | reverse complement strand
CGCTGCGGCTGGGGCGCAGGGCGCGGCTGTTGCACGGTGAGCTGGGCCCGGAAGAAGTTCTGTGAGACCGACGTGCGCAGGTCGTTCATCAGATCGACGAACATGCTGTACGCTTCCTGCTTGTACTCCACGAGCGGGTCCTTCTGTCCCCAACCGCGGAAGCCGATCGACGCCTTCAGGTGGTCGAGATCGTAGAGGTGCTCACGCCATTTCTCGTCGATCACCGAGAGAAGAATGAAGCTCATCACCCGCTCGCCCATTTCGCCGAAGCTCTCGATCTTGCGCCGGAACTGCGTCCGGGCGGCGTCGAGGCAGGCCTCGACCATCTCTTCACGGTCGAGGTCGAGATCGTCCGGGTCGGCCGCCTCGTCTTCGGGCAGCGCCTCCACGACCACGAAGAAGTCCGTGAGCAGGCGCTTCCGCAGCGCGGCGGGCTCCCACGCGACCTCGTCCGCATCGAGCGGCAGGTACTCGTCGGCGAACCGCCGCACCGTGAGCTCGATCATCTCCCAGAGCTCACCCTTGAGGTCCTCGCCCCCCTCGAGCGCGAAGAGCCGGAGATCGTAGACGACCTCGCGCTGCTGGTTCATGACGTCGTCGTAGTCGAGCAGCCGCTTCCGCGCCTCGAAGTTGTTGCCCTCGACCCGCTTCTGCGCGCGCTCGATCGACTTGGTCACGAGGCCGTGGGTGATGACCTCCCCCTCTTCGGCCCCCATTCGCTCCATCGCGGCTGCGATACGCTCCGACCCGAAGAGACGCATCAGATCGTCTTCGAGCGAGAGGAAGAACTGCGTCGCACCCGGGTCACCCTGCCGACCGGCGCGGCCCCGGAGCTGGCGGTCGATCCGGCGGGACTCGTGCCGTTCGGAGCCGATGATGTGCAAGCCTCCAGGCTCGACCTCGTGGTCCGCCGAGCGGCTCGCCAGCTTCTCGTCGTAGATCGTCGGATCGACCGGTTGCACCTCGTCCAGTTCGAGCCCCTTCCCCTTGATCCACTCGATCGTGCGCGAGTCCTTCACGCCCTCGCCGAGTTTGATGTCGGTGCCCCGCCCGGCCATGTTCGTCGCGATCGTGACCGCCCCCGGGCGCCCGGCCCCGGCGACGATCTCCGACTCGCGCTGGTGCTGCTTCGCGTTCAGGACGTTGTGTGTGATCCCGCGCCGCTTCAGCATGCGCGAGAGCGTCTCCGAGACCTCGACGTTCGTCGTGCCCACGAGCACCGGCAGTTCCATGCGATGGAGCCGCTCGACCTCGTCCATGATCGCGTTGTACTTCTCGCGCTTCGTCCGGAAGATCAGGTCGTCACGGTCGTCCCGCACGATGGGCCGGTTCGTGGGAATCACCATCACGTCGAGACCGTAGATCTGATGGAATTCGTTCTCTTCGGTCTCGGCGGTGCCCGTCATGCCCGCGAGCTTGTCGTACATGCGGAAGTAGTTCTGGATCGTGATCGTCGCCAGCGTCTGGGTCTCGCCCTTGATCTCGACCCCCTCCTTCGCCTCGACGGCCTGATGCAGACCGTCGCTCCACCGACGACCGGCCATCTGGCGGCCCGTGAACTCGTCCACGATGACCACGGCGCCGTCGTCGCCGATGATGTACTTCTCGTCCTTCTGGTAGAGCGCGTAGGCCTTGAGCAGCTGATGAATGACGTGCAGCCGCTGGTTCTTCTCGGCGTACCCGGCCTCGAGCGCCTCGATGCGCGCGCGCTTCTCGTCGAGCGAGAGCGCCTCGTCGTGCTCGATGCGTCCGAGTTCTTCCGAGAGGTCGGGCACCACGAACGCGTCCGGATCGCCTGGCGAGAGCTCGTCGAGCCCCTGGTCCGAGAGGTGCACGTTGTGCCCCTTCTCGTCCATCGCGAAGTAGAGCATCTCGTCGATCTCGAAGAGACGCTTCTCACGCATGTAGTCGGCTTCGACCTTCTGCACCTGGGTCTGCAGCCCCGGATCGTCGGCGAAGAGCTTGAGGAGCCGCTTGTGACGCGGGGTGCCACGCTTGACCGCGAGCAGCTTCTCCGCCGCGGCATAGGCATCGCCCTCCTCGAGCTCCTTCTCGGCCTGGGCGACGAGATCGTTCGTCACCCGGAGCTGCTTCTGGTAGAGGGACCGCACCAGGGGGTTGTACTGCTTGAAGGGCGTGGAGGTGTCGCGCCCCACCGGACCCGAGATGATGAGCGGCGTCCGGGCCTCGTCGATCAGGATCGAGTCCACCTCGTCGATGATGGCGTAGTGGTGGCCCCGCTGCACCCGCTGCTCGAGCGTGTGCACCATATTGTCGCGCAGGTAATCGAAGCCGTACTCGTTGTTGGTGCCGTAGGTGATGTCCGCCTGGTACGCGGCCCGCCGTTCCGCCGACCCCGGGTCGTGCCGGTCGATCACGTCGACCGTGAGCCCCAGGAAGGTGTAGATGGCGCCCATCCACTCGGCGTCGCGCTGGGCCAGGTAGGAGTTGACGGTCACCAGGTGCGCCCCGCGTCCAGCCAGCGCGTTCAGGTACAGGGGCATCGTGGCCACGAGGGTCTTTCCCTCACCCGTGGCCATCTCCGAGACCTTGCCGCGGTGGAGCGAGATCGCGCCCACCAACTGCACGTCGTAGGGAATCATGTCCCAGACCGCCGACGTGCCCGCGAAGTGTACCTCGCGCCCGACCAGCCGACGGCACGCGTCCTTCACGACCGCGAAGGCTTCGGGCAGAAGCTCGTCCAGGGTGTCTTCGATCACCTCGAGAATCCGCTTCTCGAGATCGCCGATCTCCACGCTCAACTGCTCACGCACCTCGGCGTCTTCGGAGGCTCGCTTCTTCGCGCGAACCGCATCGAGCTGCTCGTCGAGCTCGGAGGTCGCGGCCTTGATGCGGCCCCGGAATTCCTCGGTCTTCGCGCGGAGTTGCTCGTCGGTGAGCCCTGCGAGCCCCTCGTAGGTCGCGTTGATCTCGTCGATCAGGGGCTGCAGCTTCTTCGCCTCCCGGTCGTGCCGGGAGCCGAGCATCTTCTGGACCAGCGTCTTCAACATGTCGAGTACAGTCCGTTCGCTTCGATGAGAGCCCGAACCGGGTCGGGCACAAGATAACGGATCGAGCGTCCTTCCCGCGCACGGGCGCGCACCAGCGACGAAGACACGTCGATACGGGTCACCTCGACCTCCGTGTGCGCGAGCTCCGGCCCGGTCTCCGCGCGCTCACCCTCGCGTGTCATGACCGCGACGCGCACGAGCTCCGTCAGGGCACGCGCTTCACGCCAGTTGCCGAAGGCCGACCATTGATCGGCCCCGACCAGCAGCGTCCAGCGCGTGCCCGGCTCCGCGGCGACGAGCGAGCGGACGGTGTCGATGGTGTAGGACGGAGCCGGGCGCTCGAGTTCGCGTGAATCGACCCTGAACCGGCGGTCGCCGGCGACCGCCGCGCGGGTCATCTCGAGACGGAGGCGGGCGTCGGTTCCGCCGGGCGCGTCGACCTTGAAGGGCGACCGATGCGCCGGCACGAACCGCACTTCGTCCAGCGCGAGGGCTTCCATCACGTCCTGCGCGACCACGAGGTGGCCGACGTGCGGCGGGTCGAAGCTGCCGCCGAAGAGCCCGACCTCCACGGCCTCAACCGCCCGCGACCGGGCGGGCCGCCCCCTCGGTCACGCGCCCCGCCACGCGCTGGGCCTCGGGGGAATCCGGGTACCGGTCGAGCAGCGTCTGACGCGTCTCTTCGAGTTCCTCGGCGTACCCGAGCCCCTCGTAGGCGTCCATCATGCCCACGAGCGCCCGGGGAGCCCACAGGGACTCGGCGTGCTCCTCGAGCACGAGCTCGAAGTAGAGGATCGCCGAGTGGTGGAACTCGCGGCGCAGGTAGTACTCGCCGGTCTCGTAGGTGTCCTGCGCGAGCTTCTCACGCATCTCCGCCGCGATCGTCGCGGCCTCGTCGGCCTCGGGGGTGCCGGCGTAGTCGGCCGAGACGGTGCCGCACACCTGGAGCGCTTCGAGGGTGAACTCCTGGTCGCGCTGCGTGATTGGCGAGAGCGCTTCGGCCGAGCGGCACATGCCCAGGGCGGCTTCGGGCGCGGAGGGGTGCGACGGGTGCCGGTCCAGGAAGCGGCGGTACTCCGCCTGCGCCGTGATGTAGCGCTCCTCGTCGAAATAGCTGCGCGCCATGAGAAGCTGCGCGTCGGGCGCCGCGGGGTGCGTCGGAAAGGTCAGCAGCAGCACTTCGAGCGTCTGCGTCGCGTCTCCGAGGTCGCCGTTCGCGTACTCCCGCTGGCCCAACTCCCAGAGCTGGTCGGCGGTCATTCCCTGGTGGCGGGGCGCCGAGGCACAGGCCGCGAGCGCGAGGCCGGCCAGGACCGGCGTGACGGTGCGTACGATTCGTGAGAGCATCCGTTGAGAGTACCCGGATCGGGTGGCGGAGTTTCAGGTAGACGCGCCGTAGAACGTCGCAATGGCGCCCGCGACCTCGTCGATCTGACCCGGCTCGAGCTCTGGGAAAATCGGCAGACTCAGGACCTCGGTGGCGAGCCGCTCGGAGATCGGCAGATCGCCCTGCCGGTACCCCAGCTCGGCGAAGCAGGCCTGAAGGTGCAGAGGCACCGGATAGTAGACGCCGCTCCCGATGCCGCGACCCGCGAGGAAGCTCCGGAGCTCGTCGCGGCGCTCCGCGCGGATCGTGTACTGGTTGTAGACGTGCCGGTTGTTCTCGTCGACGACCGGCGTCCGGACCCCATCGAGCGCGGCGAGCCGCCCCTCGTACCGACAGGCGTTCTCGCGCCGGGCCTCGGTCCAGGCGCCCAGATGCGGGAGTTTCGCGCGGAGCACGGCCGCCTGCAGCGCGTCGAGACGGGAGTTGGTTCCCACCATTTCGTGGTGGTACATCTGCCGCCCACCGTGCACGCGGAGCTTCCGCACGCGCTCGGCGAGGGCCTCGTCACGGGCGGTGACCAGCCCTCCGTCGCCGAATCCCCCCAGATTCTTGGTCGGAAAGAACGAGAAGGCCCCAACCTGGGCCACGGAGCCGGCTCGAGCCGCGCGCCCTTCCACGCGCTGCTCGGCGCCGATGGCCTGGGCCGCGTCTTCGATGACCACCGCACCGCGTTCGTCCGCGAGCCGCCGGACCTCCTCCATCGGCGCCATCTGCCCGAAGAGGTGCACGGGGATCACCGCGCGGGTGCGCTCCGACCAGGCCGCCCGAATCGAGTCGGAGGTGACGTTGAAGGTGTCTGCGTCGACGTCGCAGAAGCGCGGCCGGAACCCGGCGTTCCAGACGGCGCCGGCGGTCGCGAAGAAGGTGAAGGCGGGCACGATCACCTCGTCGCCCGGCTCGGGGTCGAGGGCGAGGAGCGGCAGCAGCAGCGCGTCGGTGCCGCTCGCGACGCCGATCGCGTGGGGCACACCCACGTACTCAGCGAACTCGTGCTCGAAGGCCTCGACCTCAGGACCCAGCACGAAGCCCTGGGACTCGACGACCCGCGCGACCGCGGCGTCGAGTTCCGCCCGGATCGAGCGGTACTGGAGCGTCAGGTCGAGAAGCGGAACGGTCACGGACAGGCCTCGGACAGGGTCGACGGCAGAGCCTCGAAGGATCGCCCTTCACGCCCCCTCGGTCCAGCCCTTCCAACCGTCAGTAGCAAGCGCCGTCGTCGCGGAAACGGTCGAGCCCCCGCCCGAACTTGATGAGGTCGAACCGCTCCTGCGCCCGGTTCACGAGGGCCCCGCCGCCGCCCGCTTCGACGAAGCGGACCTGGGCGAACGACTCCATGGCGGCGTCGCACGCCCCGAGCGACGCCAGGATCTCGCCTCGCTCGAACCAGGCCTGCCCCTGGAGGTTCTGCGGCTGGCCCACGTCGATCGCGCGATTCACCAGCACGAGCGCCTCTTCGAGATCGGCCCGCGAACCGTTCGGAGCCCTCAGCGTGCGGGCGACCTCGAGGGCGCACGAGCCGATGTACCACTCGACCTCGGACCACTCGGAGCGCGGCGCCACCTCCCGGTACTGTTCGAAGTGCACCAGGGCTCGGCGGCAATCGCCGATCTCCTCGTGCGCCTGCCCGATCTCGAAGAGCAGGCGCGGCACGCTGTCCGCCCGGGCCAGCGCGTGCTGGAAGAGCGGCAGCGCGCGGCCGTACTCGCCGTTCTGCACGTGATGGCGGGCGAGCGAGAGGTCGAGCTCGCCGATTCCCAGGCCCGGGCGCAGGGCGAGCGCCTCCTGCACGGCCTTGGCCATGAGGAACCGGTCGCGGCGGGCCTCCGCCTCACGCGCGAGATGGAGCAGGTCGGCCGCGCCCTGGTCGGCCCAGGACGAGTCGGCCAGCGTGGCCTGGCGGTAGAAGTCGGCGGCCTCGTCCACGCGTCCGAGCGACGCATAGGTGTGCGCCACGCGCGCGAGCGTCGGCGCATCGTCGCTCCCCTGGCGCACCGCCAGACGATACTCGGCGAGCGCTTCCTCGAGCGAATCGGCCGCGAACGCGAGGTCGCCCCGCCGGACCGCGTCGTCTTCGGCCGCGGCGCTGGTGCAACCGGCAAGAGCGATCGACGCCAGTCCGAGCGAGAGGACGAGTCCGAGGGTGCCGAGTCGTGGTTGCATGGGTTGAATACGAGGCGACGCGGCGTGGGGTTCCCGGCGGCGCCGGCCCGCGTCAGTAGGGGTCACTGCTGTCGCGGCCGTAGCGGTCCTCGAGGCGCACCACATCGTCCAGATGGGGCGTCGAGGCCTCGAGCACGTCGCAGTCGGTCACGGCGACCATTCGGTGCACCGTCCCCGGCCGGATCCGGACCCGGTCACCGGCCGTCATGCGCCTCTCTTCGAGCTGTCCGGCCTCGGGGCCCACGACGAGGAGCATCTCACCCGAGTGCAGATAGATCGTCTCGTCCTTCACCTCGTGATACTGGAGCGAGAGCGCGTGCCCGCGCTCGATGTGCAGAATCTTGCCGACGTAGTCCTCGGTCTCGGCCCAGATGATTTCGTATCCCCAGGGCTTGTCGACCCTGCGAGGCTGATCGCTCATGGTACCTCCAATTCTTGGGGGGCGGTGCGGTCAGGTGCCGATGTCGATGCCCTTGCTGACCAGCAGCCCGAGCACGCGGCGCGCGGCCTCGTCGGGGGTGAGCACCTCGGTATCGAGCACGAGGGCGGGCTCGCTCGGCGCCTCGTAGGGCGCGTCCACGCCCGTCAGTCCCCGAATCTCGCCCGCCGCCGCGCGCGCGTAGAGACCCTTGGGGTCGCGCCGGCGAAGTTCGTCGAGCCCTGCCTCGACCTGCACCTCGATGAACGAGCCTTCGGGAAAGAGCGCACGGACGCGCGCCCGGTCCTCTTCGTAGGGTGACACGAAGGCGCACAGCACCACGTCTCCGTGCTCGTAGAACAGGCGCGCGACCTCGCCCACGCGACGAATGTTCTCGCGGCGATCCTCGGCCGAGAACCCCAGGTCTCCGCACAGGCCGTGCCGTACCTGGTCTCCGTCGAGGTACATCGTACGTACGCCCGCGTCGAAGAGCCGTCGCTCGACCTGCCGCGCGATCGTCGACTTGCCCGCACCGGACAGGCCCGTGAACCACACGACGGCGGCGGGGTGGCCGTTGCGGGCCTCGCGCTCGGCGCGCGGCACGTTCCAGGACTCCCAGACGACGTCGGGCGAGGACGGCCGCACGCCCCGCTCGGGCGGGGGCGTCCGTACCTCGCCGCGAATCATGCCGGCCCCGACGGTGACGTTCGTGTGCGGGTCGATCAGAATGAAGCCGCCCGTCTGCCGGTTGGCCCGGTACGGGTCGAAGAAGAGCGGCTCCGCGGTCTCGACCTGCACGCGGCCGATGTCGTTGAGCCCGAGGACCTCGACCGTCTCGCGGTGGAGGGTGTCCACGTTGATGCGGTACACCAGTTGGCTCACCACGGCCCGCACGGTCCGGGTCGTGTGCATGAGCAGGTACTCGCCGCCCGCGGGCATGGGGTCGTCGTGCATCCAGCACACGATCGCCTCGAAGCGCGTCGCCGCGGTCGGCAGGTTCCGGGCCCGCACGACCATGTCGCCGCGCGAGATGTCGACCTCGTCTTCGGTGGTCAGCACCACCGAGTCGCCCGCGGCACACTCCTCGACCGGACCGTCCGCCGTCTCGACGGTGCGAATCTTCGTGCGTCGGCCCGACGGAAGCACGACGACCTCTTCGCCCGGCTGCAGCGTGCCCGAGGCGACCCGCCCCGCGTACCCGCGGAAGTCCTGGTTCGGCCGAATCACGTACTGCACCGGAAAGCGGAAGTCGACCAGGTTCCTCGCCGCGCCGATGCTCACGTTCTCGAGGTGGTGCAGCAGCGTCGCGCCCTCGTACCACGGCATCTTCCGGCTCGGGTCGACGACGTTGTCGCCGAGGAGCGCCGAAACCGGAATGAAGCTCAGGTCTCCGATCCTGAGCTTCTCCGCGAATGCGCGGTACTCGGCCACGATCCGGTCGTACACGTCCTCGCGCCAGTCGACCAGGTCCATCTTGTTGACGGCCACGAGCACGTGGGGAATCCCCAGGAGCGACGCGATGAAGCCGTGTCGCTTCGACTGCGTGAGCACGCCCTTGCGGGCGTCGACCAGGACGATCGCGAGTTCGGCCGTCGACGCCCCGGTGACCATGTTGCGCGTGTACTGAATGTGGCCCGGCGTGTCCGCGATGATGAACTTCCGCTTGGGCGTCGCGAAGTACCGGTAGGCCACGTCGATCGTGATCTTCTGCTCGCGCTCGGCCCGCAGTCCGTCGGTCAGCAGCGCCAGGTTGACGCCCTCTTCACCGTGCGAACGGCTCGCCTGCTCGACCGCCTGGAGCTGGTCTTCGAAGATCGATTTCGTGTCGTAGAGAAGGCGTCCGATCAGCGTGCTCTTGCCGTCGTCGACGCTCCCCGCCGTGGTGAAACGGAGCAGGTCCATCAGAAGTACCCCTGTCGCTTCCGGTCTTCCATCGCCGCCTCGGACCTGCGGTCGTCGGAGCGTCCCCCGCGTTCGGTCTCCCGCGCCGCGGCGACCTCTTCGATGATCTCGTCCAGCGTGCCGGCGGTCGACCGCACGGCCCCGGTGCAGGTCGCGTCGCCGATGGTGCGGAACCGCACCGTGACGCGGCGGCTCTCCTCGCCCTCGATGGGCCACAGGTAGGGCGAGTTCGCGAGAAGCACGCCGTCGCGCTCCACCACCTCGCGCTCGTGCGCGAAGTAGAGCGAGGGCAACTCGATGTCCTCACGGCGCACGTACTGCCAGACGTCCATCTCGGTCCAGTTCGAGAGCGGAAAGACCCGAAAGTGCTCGCCCGGATTCCTGCGGCCGTTGAAGAGGTTCCAGAGCTCCGGGCGCTGGTTCCTCGGATCCCACTGCCCGAACCCGTCCCGGTGCGAGAAGAACCGTTCCTTCGCGCGCGCCTTCTCTTCGTCGCGGCGGCCGCCGCCGAGCGCCGCGTCGACCTTGAGCTCGCGCAGCGCATCGAGCAACGTCACGGTCTGGAGCGCGTTGCGGCTCGCGTGCGGGCCGGTTTCCTCCTTGGCGCGGCCCTGATCGATTGAGTCCTGCACCTTGCGGACCAGGAGCTCCGCGCCGATCGCCTCGACCATGCGGTCCCGGAACTCGAGCGTCTCGTCGAAGTTGTGTCCGGTGTCGATGTGCAGCAGCGGAAAGGGCAGCGGCCCCGGCGCGAACGCCTTGCGGGCGAGGTGCGCCATGACGATCGAGTCCTTCCCGCCCGAAAAGAGCAGGACCGGGCGCTCGAACTGCGCCGCGACCTCGCGCAGCACGAAGATGCCTTCGGACTCGAGCTGCTCCAGGTGGGACTTCTGATAGCGCGACATCAGGCCTTCACGATCCAACGCCCGCCGGTGTCCGGCGCCACCCGCGCCACCGCGTGCCGGGCGTCGACGAGGGCGCGGCTGTGCTCGAAGATCATCGCATAGTCGAAGGCACTGTGGTCCGTCACCAGGACGACTGCGTCGGCCCCGGCGAGCGCCTCGGGGGTGAGCGCCACCGATTCCCAGCGTCCACCCTCGTCAACCACCTCCGGCACGTGGGGGTCGTGATACGAGACCTCGGCGCCGTCGGCCTCGAGCAGCCGGATCACGTCGATCGCCGGGGACTCGCGCACGTCGTCGATGTCCTTCTTGTAGGCGACGCCGAGTACCAGAACGCGCGACCCGTTCACCGACTTGCGGTGCAGGTTGAGCGCATCGCGCACCTTGTCGACGACGAAGATCGGCATCTCGGCGTTGACCTCCGACGCGAGATCGATGAACCGCGTGCGGTAGTTCAGCGTCCGCATCTTCCACGAGAGATAGTGGGGATCGACGGGAATGCAGTGCCCACCGAGCCCGGGTCCGGGGGTGAACTTCATGAACCCGAAGGGCTTGGTCGCGGCGGCGTCGATGACCTCCCAGACGTCGACGCCGAGCCGGTCGGCGATCAGAGCCGTCTCGTTGACCAGCCCGATGTTCACGGCCCGGAAGGTGTTCTCCAGGATCTTGGTCAACTCGGCCGCCTCGGCCGACGACACGGGCACCATCGTCTCGATGAAGCGCCGGTAGAAGGCGACGCCGGCGGCCGTGCACGCAGCCGTGATTCCGCCGATCACCTTGGGCGTGTTGTGCGTGGTCCAGCGCTCGTTGCCGGGGTCGACGCGCTCGGGGCTGAAACAGAGATAGAAGTCCTCGCCCACCGTCCGCCCCGTCGCCTCGAGGGCCGGCAGCAACACCTCTCGTGTGGTGCCGGGGTAGGTCGTCGACTCGAGCACCACGAGCTGCCCGTCGACCAGGTGCGTCGCCACCGCCTCGGTGGCCGACATGATGAACGAGATGTCCGGGTCACGCGTCTTCGACAGCGGGGTCGGCACGCAGATCGACACCACGTCGCACTCGGAGAGCCGTGACGCGTCGGTGGTCGCCTCGATCCGCCCCTGGTCGACCAGCCGTTTCACCTCGTCGGAGGGCACGTCCTGAATGTGGCTCCGCCCGCCGTTCACGCCATCGACGACCCGGGCGTTCACGTCCAGCCCCAGCACCGTCACGCCCGCCTTGGCGGCCTCGACGGCAAGCGGCAGGCCGACGTAGCCCAGTCCGATGACCCCGAGCTTCAGGTCGTCGTCGCGAAACCGGCGTTCGAGTGAATCGTTCATGGCGTGCCTGGAAAAGGAGGGGCGGTCCGTGCTTTCGGCAGACCGACGAATATGGAGGTAGTCGGTGGGGGCATCAATCGGACGGACCGACCCGCCCCCGCAGCGCTTCGACGATCGCGGTGGGTCCCGCGATCAGCCCCGGCAGGAGCGGGTGCGCGCGGTTGAAGCCGGGGCGCGTGCCGTCGCGGAGCCGCGCATCGAGGCCGGCCGATCCGAGGAGCGCAACCCCGGCGACCACGTCCCACTCGTGTTTCGGCACGAGCGTCCAGGTCGCGTCGGCTGCCCCGGCCGCGACCAGCGCGAGCTTGTACGCGACCGAGCCGCAGGGCACGACCTCGAGGTCCGCGTACTCGGCACGGTCCCACTCGCCGCGCCGCACCTCGCTTCGGCTGGCCAGGACGCGTGCGCCCTCGAGCGTTTCGGCGCGTGCGCGGTCCCGCACGATGCCTTCGACGATCCCGGCCTCGACGGCACCCAGCACGCGCTCGCCCGTGGCCGGGTTCAGCACCCCGCCGGCGACCGGCTCACCGTCTTCGAGCAGCCCGATCGAGATGCACCACTCGGGAATCCCCTCGACGAACTCGCGCGTGCCGTCGAGGGGGTCGACCACCCACACCCGGCGGCAACCCAGCCGCGACTGGTCGTCGGCGGTCTCTTCCGACAGCCACCCTTCCCCAGCGGCCGGCAGCAGGTCGCGGAGCACCCGGTCCACGGCCAGATCGGCCTCGGTGACGGGGTCGCCTCGGTCCGACTTGGCCTCGAAGGCCACGGACCCGGGGGTGAAGGGGGCGAGCGCCTCGGCCGCCGCCGAGAGGGCCTGGGCGATGCGGTCGAGGTCGGAGCGTCGAGTCGGGTTCATGGTGCGGTTTCGCCTCGGCGGATTCACGGGGTGAGGAAGACGACCAGGACCGCCACCAGCAGCGTCAACGGCGCCCCGAGGCGTGCGTAGTCCCAGAATCGGTATCCGCCGGGGCCGTAGACCATCGTGTTCGTCTGGTACCCGATCGGCGTGAGGAACGACGACGACGCGGCGACGGCGACCGCGAGGGCCACCGAACGGGCGTCCAGCCCGGCGGACTCGGCCGCGACGAGCGCGATCGGAAACACGAGCACCGCGGCCGCGTTGTTGGTGATGAGCTCCGTAAGGGCCAGCGTCGCCAGTACCACGCCGAGCAGCACGCCCCGCGGGCCGAGCCCCTGAAAAGTCTGGAAGATGACGTCGGCCGCGGCCTGTGCGAGCCCGGTCACCTCGAGGGCGCGCCCCAGGCCGAATGCAGCGGCGATGAGCACCACGACATCGAGGTCGACCGACCTCCGGGCCTCGGTGCCGGTGAGCACCCGGAGGCCGAGGAGCGCGAATGCGCCGAGCATCGCCGCGTGAAGAATCGGCAGCCACCCGACCAGGTTCGACACGACAATTCCCGTGAGGACGGCACCGACGATCCACGCCTGCCGGGTGCTCGCGGGCGCGAGCCCCCCCGAATGGGCGATCAGCAGGAACTCCGGTCGATCGCGCCACCGCTCGCGGAAGTCTTCGTCGGCCAGCAGGAGCAGCGTGTCGCCGGCGCGGAGCGGCACCGAGCCCAGCTTCGCGCGCACGGGCTCACCCGCGCGATGAATGCCCACGACCGCCGCCTGGTACCCGCGCCGGAACTCGAGCTCCTTGAGCGTGCGGCCGACCAGCGGAGACCCGGGTCCGATCACGGCCTCGAAGTAGGTGTGGCCGGCCTGATGGAAATCGCGCGCGTGCTCGTGCTGTGCCGAACGCAGCCCCGGGTTGTTCTGAAGGTCCAGGACGAGGTCCGCCCGCCCGAAGAAGACCAGGTGGTCGCCCCCCAGAAGGAGGGTGTCCGGCCTGGCCGGCACGATGCTCTGCGTCTCGCGCCGGACCTCGGCGAGGAAGACGCCCTGGAGATTCCGGAGACCGCCTCGTTCGACGTCCATGCCGTCGAGAGCACCTCCCGGTACGACCTCCATGTCCACCACGAACTCACGGCTGCGCTCGTGCATCTCGTCGAACGCCTCGCTGCGGTCGGGCAGGAGGCGGGGGGCGGCCAGCACGAGGAAGGCGAGCCCGGCGAGGGCCACCGGCAGCCCCACGCGCGTGATCTCGAACACGCCCATCGGCGCCATGCCGTGGGACTGCATCAGCCCCGAGACCACCAGGTTGGTCGAGGTCCCGATGGCGGTCACCACCCCGCCGAGAATGGCCGCGAAGGAGAGCGGCATCAGATAGCGGCTGGCGGACTGCCCGGTGCGTCTCGCCCACGCGGCGACCTGGGGAGCGATCATGGCCACGATCGGGGTGTTGTTCAGGAAGGCCGACGACGCCGCCACCGGTACGAGCAGCCGCGCAAGCGCGGCCCCCGGCGAGCTCACGCCGCGAAGCGCAGAGCGCAGGAGCGGCTGGATCGCGCCGGTCTTCTCCACCCCACGCGCGACCACGTAGAGCGCCCCGACCGCGAAGGGGGCCGGGTTCGAGAAGCCGGCCAGCGCGTCGACCGGATCGAGTACGCCGAACACCATGAGCCCGACGTCGGCCCCGAGCACGGCGACCGCCGGCGCCACCCGGTCGCTCGTCAGGAGCGCCAGAACGACGGCCAACACGCCGAGGGTGAGCCAGGCGTCGAGACTCATGGCTCTCCGCCCGCGAGCAGCGGCTCCCACCAAGCACGGTTGTCGACATACCAGTCCACGGTGCGCTGCAGACCGTCGTCGAAGGATACGCCGGGCTGCCACCCCAGTTCGTCGGTCGCCCGCCGCGTGTCCAGCCCGTAGCGGCGGTCGTGCCCGCGCCGATCGTCGACCATGCGAATGAGCGAACGGGGGCGCCCGAGCAGGTCCAACACGCCGCCCACCAGGGCGAGGTTCGTACGCTCGGCGCCGCCCCCGAAGTTGTACACCCTGCCCGGACGCCCCCGAAACAGGGCCGCGAGGAGCCCTTCGCAGTGGTCGTCCACGTGCATCCAGTCGCGCACGTGCAGTCCGTCTCCGTAGACCGGCACGGATCGACCCTCGACCGCTCGCACGAGCACCTTCGCCACGAGCTTCTCCGGATACTGGTAGGGACCGTAGTTGTTCGAGCTGCGGGTGACCACGACGGGTAGACCGTGCGTGTGATGGTGCGAGAGGGCGATCAGGTCAGCCGCCGCCTTGCTCGCCGCGTACGGCGAGCGGGGGTTCAGCGGGTGGTCTTCCGAGAACCGCGGGGCCGACGCAGCATCGGAGCTCTCGGGGTCCACCCAGGGAAGTTCGCCGTAGACCTCGTCGGTGGACACCTGGACGAACCGCTCCACGCCTTGCGAACGCGCGGCGGCGAGGAGCGTGTGCGTGCCCCCGACGTTCGTTCGCACGAAGGGCGCGTCGGACACGATCGAGCGGTCGACGTGAGACTCGGCCGCCAGATTGACGACGCCGAATGCGTGCGCGAGCACGTGGTCTACGAGCTCCGCGTCGCAGATGTCACCATGGACGAACCGATACCTTGGATCGTCGGCGACATCGGCGAGGTTCTCGAGGTTTCCCGCGTAGGTGAGGAGGTCGAGGTTCACGACCTCGCTCACCTTCGTCCGGGCCAGGATGCGGCGGACGAGATTGGCGCCGACGAAGCCGGCCCCCCCGGTCACCACGATCTTCACCCGCGACTCCGGGCGGGGTGCGTGCATGGCACGCGAACGCCCCCGGGCGCGGTCGGGCACCCGGGGGCGTCGGTCATACGCAGCGTCGCCGTCGGGACGGCGACCGGGGGGCAGGGCTCAGCCGTCCACGCCGACCGGGGGAGCCTTGCGGATCTTCCCGGCCGAGATGCACGACGTGCAGACACGCACGCGCTTCCGCGTGCCGTCGCTCTCGATGATGCGCGCGGCCTGGAGGTTCGGCAGCCAGCGCCGCTTCGTCTTGTTGTTGGCGTGGCTGACGTTGTTCCCCGTCGAGGGGCCCTTGCCGCACACGTAGCATACTCGAGCCATGATCGCCTGCCTGATATCGTTCGTGAGCGCCGGTCAGTTACCGCCGGCCGCTGCGGCCTGGTCGATCTGGTCCGCGAGCATGAAATGCGTCGCGAACTCGACCACCGGCCGGTCGGCCTCGGTCACCGCACCCTCGCTCACCCACTGGTTGATGATGCTGTCGGTCATCGCATGTACCACCCCGGCCACGGTCACCGTGCCCGACGGCATCGCCATGCCGCGCGCCACCAGCACCGTGTCCATCGCCACCAGGAACGGCGCCTGCGGTGTGAGGTTCACGAAAAACGCCCGGGTGCCGACCGGAGACGCGAACTCCACCCCTTCGAGCCGAATGCGCTGCCCGACGTACTGCTCGGGCGTCTGGTTGAGCGCGTTCGGGTCGACGGTCGCGGCTCCGGAGGTCGTCTCGGTCGGATCGTCTTCCTCGATCACCGGAGGCTGGGTGGGCTCCGCGGTGATGTTGAGCCAATAGAGGAAGCCGCCCAGAAGGACGAAGCTCAGAAGCATCAGGGGAATGCCGAGGTTGGAAACACCCCGCCGGGATGCATTGTGGGCCATGTCCGTCGATCCTTTGCTGGGTTGAACGCCTGAGTTGGAAGGGCCCAACTTAATCGACGAGTTCGATGAGCGACATGTCTGCCGCGTCACCTTTGCGCGTGCCGAGCTTCAGGATGCGCGTGTAGCCCCCCGGACGCTCCGCGAAACGCGGCCCGATCTCGTCGAAAAGCCGCCCGACGATCTCGCGATCCCAGATCTTGGCCGCGACCAGGCGACGTGCATGCAGGTCACCGCGCTTCGCGAGCGTGATGATTCGCTCCGCGTACGGGCGCAGCTCCTTGGCCTTGGCGGTCGTGGTCTCGATCCGGCCGTGGCGGAATAGGTTCTGAGCCATGTTCCGAAGCGTTGCACGGCGATGGCTCGCGGTGCGCGACAGCTTCCGGCCCTTCTTACGGTGACGCATCGTTCAATTCGACCCTGACCTGGAAAGCCCGAAGTCACTCGGCCTCGGCAGCCTCTTCGGCAGCCTCGGCTTCGTCCATGATGTAGAGCCGGCCGTCGTCGCCCTTCTCCAGGCGCATGCCGAAACGGAGACCCTGCTCCTCGAGGAAATCCGTGATCTCCTTCAGCGACTTCTTGCCGAAGTTCTCGATCCCGAGCATCTCCTCTTCCGTCCTCGCCACGAGGTCGGCCAGCGTGGTAATGTTCTCCTTCTGGAGCGAGTTGCGCGACCGCACGCTCATCTCCGTGAGCTGTTCGATGTCCCGCTCGAAGAGCTCCTGCCACTTCTCGGGTACCGGCACCGATCCGGGGGGGCCCGCCTGCGGCACGCCACCCTGACCGAAGTACTGCATGTAGCCCAGGTGCTTCGCGACGAGTGCCGACGCGTAGGCGACCGCGTCTTCCGGGCCGACCGAGCCGTCCGTCTCGACGTGCAGCGTGAGCCGATCGAAGTCGGTGCGCTGACCCACCCGCGTCTCCTCGACGGAGAAGTTGGCCCGGCGCACCGGGTTGTAGATCGCGTCGATGCGCACGAGGTCCACAGGCGCCGAGCGATCGAGCGGGTGCTGCTCGGCGAGCACGAACCCGCGGCCCTTGTTCACGTAGAACTCGACGTTGATCTCACGGTCTTCCTGCACCGTGAACAGGTGGTGGTCGCCGTCGAAGACCTCGACCCCGGAGGGCGTCGAGATCATGCCCGCATTGACGGGGCCGGCCTTCTTCACGCGCAACTCGAGTACGGCCTCGTCGACGTCGTGGTCGAGCGTCACGACGAGCGCCTTCAGGTTCTGAATGACCTGGTGCACGTCTTCGACGACCCCCTGGATCGTCTGATGCTCGTGCACGACCCCGTCGATGCGGAAACCCCAGACCGCAGCTCCACGAAGCGACGACAGCAACACCCGACGAACCGAGTTGCCGAGCGTGTGGCCGAAGCCCCGCTCCAGCGGCTCGATGACGAATCGGGCGATGCGACCGTCCTCGGACGTCTCGACGGTCTCGATGCGCTCGGGAAGCACCAATCCGGTCAGATCGATTTCCACACTATCCTCCTCGTGCCTGGGCACTGAAAACATCTGTGACAGCGGGCCGGGCGGGGACGTTCGGCGCGGGCCACGCC
>CBFGQV010000012.1:0-17304 GCA_965651045.1 uncultured bacterium | reverse complement strand
CGTGAAGGCAAGCGGGTGGAAAGTCCGGCGAGCGGGCATCAGGGGGTCTCGAGCAGGCGGCTCACGGCCGCGTTCATGGCGGGGGGCGCGAAGAACCCGAAGACGCGGTGATGAATCACCCCGTCGCGCCCGATGATGAAGGTGGTGGGCAACGCGGTGATTCCCCCGAACGCGCGGCGGAGGTCGGGCGTAGCCATGCCGACAGCATAGGTGACGTCGCGCTCGGCGACAAAGGGCGCCACGGCGCGCGCGCCCTCGACGTCGGTGGCGATGCCGAGCACCACCACGCCCTCGGCGGCGCGCGCTTCGTGCAGCTTCTGAAGCGCGGGCACTTCGATGCGGCAGGGCGCGCACCAGGTCGCCCAGAAGTTGACCACGACCACGCGGTCCGCGAGGTCGGCGCTCGAGACGACGTCGCCGTCGAGGGTTACGAGTTCGAACGAGGGCGCGCTGCCGAGCGTCGGCCCGACGCCGGTCAGTGCACCGAGCTGCGGCCCGAGCCGCCAGAGCGCGAAGACTGCGAGCGCGACCCAGAATGCGCGCTCGGCCCAGCGAAGGGCGGGGTGCCGCCAGAGCGCGTGTCCGGCCAGGCGCGACCACAGGGAAGAGCGCGATTCGTTCACGCGGGGTCGAACCCCGTTTACGACGCCCCGGTTCCGGGCGAGCTTTGGAGCCATGAACGCCGGCGTCCAACTGGTTCACGCGTACCTGAACCTGAACGGGTACTTCACCATCTCCGAGCTTCCGGTCATTCGGGGGCTCCGGGGTGGAGGCTTCGCCGAGGTCACGGACCTCGACCTGCTCGCGGTGCGCTTTCCGAGTGCCGAGTACGTGGTGGCGCGCGGGCGCCCCGGACCGCACGACGATCTCCATCTGGAGGGCGACCCCCACCTTCTCGACCTGCCCGACCACGTCGACGTGGTGATCGGCGAGGTCAAGGAGGGCAAGGCGCGCGTGAACGACGCGCTGCGCCGGGGCGAGGCGCTCACCACCGCGCTCCGCCGGGTAGGCTGCGTGCCCGACTCGCTCATGGACTGGGCGGTGGGCGAGCTCCAGGCGCACGGTGAGGCCCGCCTCGACGCCAAGGAAGCGGGGCTGCCCACGCGCATTCGGCTGATCGCGTTCGGCGAGGGGCAGCCGGGCCCCCGGAACGGCTATCACGTGGTGTCGCTGAAGCACGTGGCGCGCTTCGTCGAGCGCCACCTCGACCGGTACCACGAGGTGCTGACGCCCGCCGATCTGGGCGACAGCGCCCTGGGGCTGCTGCACCTGCTCCGCAAGCTGAAGGACCACTGAGCCGGCCAGTTCCCGCCACGGAGCGCGCGGACCCTGGCGGCACGCGCGGGGTTCTCAGCCGCAGGCCCGAGGCGGCCCATCATCGACCCACCCAACGTTGCGAGTGAGCGTCCGTTGAGCATCTGGAAGCGCAGGAAGACCGTCGAAGTCCGCGTGGGCGGCGTCGGCGTCGGCGGGGCCAACCCCGTCGTCGTGCAGTCGATGACCAACACCGACACCGCCGACTCGGAGGGAACCGCCGCCCAGGTCGTCGATCTCGCCGCCGCCGGCAGCGAGCTGGTGCGCGTCACGGTGAACACCGACGAGGCCGCGAAGGCCGTACCCGAGCTCGTCCAGCGCGTCCGGGACGCGGGCGTCGACGTGCCGATCATCGGCGATTTCCACTACAACGGCCACCTGCTGCTGACCCGGTACCCGGCGTGCGCCGACGCCCTTGCCAAGTACCGCATCAACCCGGGCAACGTCGGCACCAAGCACCGCGACGCCAACTTCACCGAGATCGTCAAGGTCGCGATCGAGCACGACAAGCCGGTGCGCATCGGGGTCAACTGGGGATCGCTCGATCAGCGCCTGCTCACCGAGCTCATGGACGCCAACGCGAAGCGCCCGGAGCCCAAAGACGCCCGCGACGTCCTGCTCGACGCCATGGTCGAGAGCGCCATGCGCTCGGCCGCGCTCGCCGAAGAGGTGGGGCTCGCGCACGACCGCATCGTGCTCTCGGCCAAGGTCTCGGGGGTGAGCGATCTGATCGACGTCTACCGCCTGCTCGCGCCGCTCTCCGACTACCCGCTCCACCTCGGACTCACCGAGGCGGGCATGGGCGCCAAGGGCATCGTCGCGACCACGGCGGGGCTCGCCCCGCTGCTGATGGAGGGCATCGGCGACACGATCCGGGTCTCGCTCACGCCCCGGCCCGGCGGCGACCGCACCGAAGAGGTCCGCGTCGCGCAGCAGATCCTCCAGTCGCTCGACATACGGAGCTTCGAGCCGCAGGTCACGTCGTGCCCCGGCTGCGGCCGCACGACCTCGACCTTCTTCCAGGAGATGGCCGAAGACATTCAGGGCTACCTGCGCAAGAAGATGCCCGAGTGGCGGGAACTCTATCCCGGCGTCGAAGAAATGGACGTGGCGGTCATGGGGTGCGTCGTGAACGGCCCCGGCGAGTCCAAGCACGCCAACATCGGCATCAGCCTGCCGGGCACCTTCGAAGAGCCCAAGGCGCCCGTCTACGTCGACGGCGAGCACTTCACGACGCTCAAGGGCGAGGGACTCGTCCAGGAATTCATGGGAATTCTCGACGCGTACGTCGAACGCACCTACGGCCGCTCTCCGGCGGGTACTCCCGCCGACTGACGCTTCCGTCGCACCCAGTCGGTGACGTGGTCGCCGTAGCGGGCGACGAAGTCCTCGAGGTGGTCGGTGCCGCGAATCACGCCCCGGCAGTCCGCCGCCCCGCACGTGCACTCGAAGGGCGGCATGCGCTCGCCGTACATGGTCGCATAGTCGAGCGTGATCTCCTCGCCCTCGGCGAGCGCGCGCCGCGCCACGACGTCGAGGCCTTCGACCCACGCCGTGGGCTCGCACGCGTGGTTCACCGGCTTCCAGTCCATCGGGTCCCGGCTCCAGGTGACCCACACCTCGTCGGTGAGCGGCCACGCGTAGCGGTCGAACCAGCCGCGCTCGGGCTCGCCCCAGGCGCGCTCGACGTGCGAGAGCGTGACCAGCTCGTGCGGCGCCTCTTCGAAGGCGATCAGCGCCTCGCCCGCCGCGACCGCCCGCGTCGTGTAGAGGCCGTACCCTCCGCCCGGGTGAGGCAGCACGCGCCACGCCGCCCGCGCGCGCCGGTGGCGGGCCAGCGCGGCGTCGACCACCTGCCGCACGAAGGCGCGGTGCCCGCCGGGCGAGTGCATCAGAATCAGGTCGGCGCTTCCGGGGTCGTCCAGCGCGTAGAAGACCCCCGGATTCGGGTTGATTTCGAGCATCCAGGGGCGCCCATTCCGGTCGAGCCGGATGTCGCAGCGCGCGTAGCCCGCGCCGCCGAGCCCGACGAAGAAGTCCGCCGACATGCGGCGCAGCGCGGCGTCGAGCACCGGGTCGGCGACCGGCTCGACCACGAGCCCGTGGTAGTCGCTCCACTTGAGGTCCCAGTGCTTGAAGCTCTCGCCCTCGGGAAAGCGGTACTCGACCGGCACGTAGGCCGTGGGCCGCCTGGGGTCGGCCGGGTTCTCGGCGACGAGCACGGTCGCCTCGCCGCCGTCCACGAACTCCTCGACCAGCGCGCCCCGGTAGGTGCGCACCATCGTCATGGCGAGCGCGCGGAGCGCGTCGGCGTCGGTCACGCGCGACGCGCGGGTGATCCCCAGGCTCGAGTACGAGCTCGGGTGCTTGACGATCATCGGAAACCGGAGCGTGTCGAGCACCCGCTCGAGGTCCTGCTCGCCGTGCACGAAGGCGTAGCGCGGCGTGTCGATGCCCCACGCGGCGCACACGCGCTTCATGGCTTCGCGCGACGGCTCGAAGAACGCCGAGGTCGCGCCGGTGAAGGGCACGTCGAGCATCTCGAGCGTGCGCACGACCTCGATGCCCGGCCGGCTCTCGTCCCATGCCGCGTCGCACAGGTTGAAGAAGAGGTCGAAACCGCCGTCGGCGAAGTCGAGCACCTGCCGCACCGAGCGCCCGGCCTGGAGCACGCCGAGCGACCAGTCGGCCTCGGGCAGGTGCGGGCGCGGGTCGCAGGGCCAGTCGCCCTCGGGCAGCGGTCGGCTGAGATCCTGGTCCGTCAGTAGACAGATCTTCAGAGGTGGGCTCCGGTCCGTGGGTCACATGGGGCCCCGCAGGGTACAGCCCGAGCCCCGGCTCGGATAGATTGTCGGCCCATGATCTCCGTGTCGAACCTCGGCCGGTCCTTCGGGGACCGGGTTCTCTTCCAGGGCGCGTCCTTCCAGCTGAACCCCGGCGAGCGCTACGGCCTCGTCGGCGCCAACGGCTCGGGCAAGACGACGCTGCTCAACATTCTCGCCGGCGACCTCGACGCCACCGAGGGCTCGGTCGCGGTCGCCAAGGACGTGCGGCTGGGCGTGCTCCGCCAGGACCAGTTCCTCTACGAGAGCGAATCGGTGCTGGACGTCGCGCTCATGGGCAACGCCGAGCTCTGGCAGGCCCTGGTCGAACGCGAGGCGCTGCTGGCCAACGCCGAGCAGCACTTCGACGCCGACCGCTTCTCCGAGGTCGAAGAGACCGTGCAGCGGCACGACGGCTACACCGCCGAAGCGCGCGCCGCCGCGATTCTCGAAGGGCTCGGGCTGCCCGACGAGGTGCATCGGCAGCCGCTCTCCACGCTCTCGGGTGGCTTCAAGCTGCGGGTGCTCCTGGCGCAGGTGCTCGCGTCGGCGCCCGACGCGCTCATGCTCGACGAGCCGACCAACCACCTGGACATACTCTCGATTCGCTGGCTCGAGAAGTTCCTGCAGGACTTCGCCGGCCCGGTGGTGGTCATCTCGCACGACCACCGCTTTCTCGACAACGTCTCGACCTCGATTCTCGACGTGGATTACGAGACGGTCACGCTCTACCGGGGCAACTACACACGCTTTCTCGAGGCCAAGCGCGAAGACCGGGAGCGGCGCGAGAAGGAGATCGAGACGCGCGAGAAGGAGATCGCGCACCACCGGGAGTTCGTCGACCGGTTCCGGGCCAAGGCGAGCAAGGCAAGGCAGGCGCAGAGCAAGCTCAAGCTGATCGAGAAGAAGGCGGGCGAGCTGGTGGCGCTGCCGGGCAGCTCACGCCGCTACCCGACCTTCCGCCTGGAGCCGCAGCGCCCGAGCGGGCGCGACGTGCTCGAGGTCGCGGGCGTACGGAAGGCGTATGGCGACAACCAGGTGCTGCACGGCGTGGACCTGCTCGTGCGGCGGGGCGACCGCCTCGCGATCATGGGCCCGAACGGCATCGGCAAATCGACGCTGCTGAAGATCGCGGTGGGCGCGGCCGGGGCCGACGCCGGCGAGGTGACCTGGGGCTACGAGACGCACGTCGGGTATTTCGCGCAGGATCACCACGAACAGCTCGGCGACTCGGACGACACCATCGAGCAGTGGCTCTGGCAGTTCTGCCCGGGCAAGGACCGGGGCTTCGTGCGCGGACAGCTCGGCCTCATGCTCTTCTCGGGCGACGAGGGCAAGAAGCGGCTGAGCGCGCTCTCGGGGGGCGAGGCGGCGCGGCTCATCTTCGCGCGCCTGGCTCTCGAACGGCCGAACGTGCTCGTGCTCGACGAGCCCACCAACCACCTCGACCTCGAGGCGATCGAGGCGCTGGTCGAGGGGCTGAAGGCGTTCGAGGGTACGCTCATACTCGTGTCGCACGACCGCTGGTTCGTGCGCGAGTTGGCGACCCGTGTGGTCGAGATCTCGGCCTCGGGCGTCGTGGACTTTCCAGGCACCTACGACGAGTTCGTGCACGCCTCGGGCGACGACCACCTCGACGCCGAGCAGGTCGTGCTCAAGGCGCGGCGCGAGAAGCGCGAGGCACGGAAGGGCGGGGGCGGACGCGGGCGAGACGAGCGCTCCGACACCGCCTCTCGCGACGCGGGTGGGGATCTCCGGAAGCGCCGCTCCGAGCTCGAGCGGCTCCTCGCGGAGCTCACCGAGGGTGTGGACGCGGCCGAGGCGCGGCTCGCGGCCATCGACCGCCGCTTCGCCGAGCCCGGCTTCTACGACGAGGCGGCGCCCGACGACCTCGCGCGCCTGAACGCCGAGCGCGCCGCGGTCGAGTCGGAGCTCGACGACCTCATGACCCGCTGGGAGGAGACGGAGCGGGCGCTCCAGGCGCTCCCCGATCGGCCCGCCTGAGAAACTCGACGATCGCGAGCAGACGGGGCCGGTCGAGCTGGCGGTCGAGCATCGGCACCTGATAGCGGTCGAGGAGCGCGCGGGCCACGCTGTCGGCGACGAGCATCGAGTCTGGCCGTCGGATCATGGCGGCGATCCAGGGCACCGACCGGCGCTCGGTCACCCCGGCGAGATCGGGCCCGACGCCGTCGCCCCCGCCGAGCGAGTGACAGGCCACGCAGTTGCGCTGAAAGTACCAGGCACCGGCGTCGGCCAGCGCGTCGTCGACCGGCGCGTCCGCCGCGGGCAGGGGCGCGTCGGCGAGCGCGGGGTCGAGCGTCGGGCCGCGCTCGCACGCGACGAGCGACAGCGCCGCTGCGGCGGCGAGAGACGCGGTTCGGAGGGCCGCGCGTATCGTTGGGTTGCGTGTCATGACCCGCGCGTACCCGGTACCGTCGTTCGGGTGTCACGTTCTCGGTTCGACAGTCGTAGAGAATCAAGGAACGCGTCCCGAACCGCCATTGCGCCGACCCATGGGTCACGCATAGAATGCGCAATCGGGCGGCTGCGTATGCCAATCCGAGGCGCCCCCCGTGCCCGGCCGCGGCAACGGTGCGGGGGCGGGGCGCGTCGTAACACCGGAACGACACGGGTCCACCTCCAGCCTCGCGTAAGCCCATGGCCTTTTCCCGGCGCACACTGAGCCTCGCCACCATCGTCGTCCTGCTCGCGGTCGCGGGCGCGGGCGTGTGGTGGCGCCTCCGCTCCGACGCACCTCCCTCCGACGAGGCCCAGGCGGCGACGAACGACACGTCGGTCATTCAGGTCGAATCGGCCAGCAGCCAGTTCTCGACCGATCTGCCACAGGCCGTCACCGGCGCCGCGGTGGTGCGCGACACGCTGTGGGTCACGGTGAACGCTGCCGGGCGTGCGGCGGCGATCCGGCGGGCGACCCTCAACGCGCAGGTCGAGGGCGCCGTGCGCGGGGTGCCGGTCGACGAGAACGACGCGGTGGGCGCCGGAAGCGTGCTCGTGCGCATCGACACGACCGAGATCGCGCTGGCGGTGGCGCAGGCCCGGAGCGAGCTCATGTCGGCCGAGGCCGAGTTCCAGCGGCTCACGCTCTTCGACGACGAGATCACGGACCCGGCCGTGCGCGAGCTGCGCGAGCGCAACGCGCGCGTATCGAGCGGGCTCGTCGCCGCCGAGGTGCGGCTCCAGCAGGAGGAGCTCCGACTCGCCCGCGCGACCGTCGCGGCGCCCTTCGAGGGCCGGGTGGCGGACATTCGCGTCGTGGCCGGCCAGTACGTGAGCGCCGGCACCGAGCTGATGACGGTCGTCGACCTCGACCCGATCAAGGTCGAGGTTTCGGTGCTGGAGGCCGAACTCGGGTACCTCACCGAGGGACGGGGCGCGCGCGTGACCTTCGCGGCCTTCCCGGGCGAGACCTTCAGCGGCCGGATCGAGTCGATCAACCCGGTCGTGGACCCCGAGCAGCGCACCGGGCGCGTCACCGTCGTCCTGCCGAACCCGGGCGGGCGCATCAAGCCCGGCATGTACGCCGAGGTGGCGCTCGACGCGCGGAGCTACCCGGACCGGCTGCTGGTGCCACGGTCGGCGATTCTCGAACGCGGCGAAGGTACCCGGCGCACCATGCTGTTCGTCTTCGAAGGGGATTCAGAAGACGCCGGCATGGCCAAATGGCGCTACGTCATGACCGGGGTCGAGAACGACCGCCTCGTCGAGATCGTGCCGAGCGAAGAGGGCACGGTCGAACCGGGCGAGATCGTGCTGATCGACGGGCACCACTACCTGGCGCACGACACACGTATTCGGCTGGTCGAGAGCGTGGTGGCCGAGGGCGGGAGGCCCGGCCGATGACGTGCCGGCGGCGCGTCGGACTCCTGGGCGTCGTGACGGCGTTCGGCGCCACTTCGCTCGTCGCTGGGGCCGTCACGGTGGCGCTACCCTCGTCTGCCGGCGCCCAGACGCCGCAGGACACCCTGACGCTGACGCTCGACGACGCGATCGGCATCGCCCGCGGTGCGAATCCCCAGTACCTGCAGGCGGAAAACCAGCTCGACCTGAACGGCGCGCACACACGCTCGGTGTGGCTGGGCAGCATTCTGCCGCGCCTGACGGTGAACCTGCTCAACACCGGGTACGGCGGCCGGCTCACGCGCATCGGTACCGACCCGTTCGGCAACCCGGTGCCGAACCCGTCGGCCGAGTGGTTCTACGACTCGCGCACGAGCCAGGGCATCAGCCTGGATTGGACGATCCAGGGACGGAGCCTGTTCACGCAGCGGAGCCAGCTCGATCAGGCACGGGAAGGACGCACACTCGCGCTCGACGCGGCGGCCGCGACGCTCGAAGCGGACGTCCGGCGCCAATACCACGCGGCGCTCGAGCAGCGCGTCCTGCTCGACGTCGAAGAGGCGCTCGCCGAGGCCCGTGCGACCGACCTCGCGTCGGCAGAACGACTCTTCGAACTCGCGCGCGCCACGCAGGTCGACGTACTCAACGCGCAGCTCCAGGTCGAGCAGCAGAACCTCGCCATTCAGCAGCAGCGGCGTGCCTACGAGCAGGCGCTCCTGCAGCTGCGCACGACGATCGGCGACCCGGAGCTACCGCCGCTGCGCCTCGCCGATCCCGACATCGGCGTCTTCGACCCGGCCTCGCTCGACGAGGCGCGGCTGCTCGAGCGGGCGCGGCGCGAAAGCCCGGCGCTGCTCGACGCCCGGAGCGGGGTCGAGGGCGCCCGTCTGGGGCGCGAAGAGGCGGCGTCCTACAAGTGGCCGTCGATCAGCGCGAGCTACAATCTCAGCCGCTTCGTGCAGACCCGTGAGACCGATGCGCTCTTCGACGTCGGCTACGACCCCGACCAGGTGCAGAGCTCGTTCCAGCTCCAGCTCTCGGTTCCGTTCCTGAACAACTACTTTCAGAACCGCTACTCCGAGGCCCAGGCCGAGGTGCAGCTCGCGAACCAGCGCGAAACGCTCCGGCAGCAGGAGCTCGAGGTGGAGCGTTCGGTGCGCGAGGCGCTGATCAATCTGCGGAACCTCTACGAGAGCTATCGTCTCGCGCTTCGCGCGCAGGACATCGCCGAGCGCGCCACCCAGCTGGCGCGTGAGGAGTACCGGCTCGGTGCCCGTACCTTCCAGGAGCTGCAGCAGACCGTCGAGCAGGAGGGCACCGCGCGCCGCCAGGTGATCCAGGCGCGCTTCGCCTTCCTCGACGCCGTGGTGACCCTCGAGAGCGCCATCGGCGGCCCGGTCCCGACCGGCGTGAACGGAGGGCCCTGAGATGTCCGTACCCCGGACGTCAACCCGGCGGCCCGTCGCGGTCGCGATGCTCTTCCTGGCGGTGATTCTGCTCGGGGCGATCTCGTTCGCCCGTTTGCCGATCGATCTGCTGCCCGACGTGAGCTACCCGCGGCTGGTGATCTTCACGTCGTACCCGGACGTGGCGCCTGCCGAGATCGAGCGGCTGATCACCGAGCGCGTCGAGGCCGAAGCCGCCGCGGTGCCCGGGGTCGAGCGGGTGACCTCGGTCTCGCGCGACGGCGTGAGCCTCGTGACGCTCCGGTTCGTGTGGGGCACGGACATGGATTTCGCCATGTTGAACGTGCGCGAGCGGCTGGACAACCTGCGCGAGATCCTGCCCGAGACCGCGACCCGGCCGCGCATCTTGCGGGTCGACCCGGAGTCGGAGCCGATCCTCTCGCTGAGCGTCGCGGGCGGGGCCGATCTGTGGCAGACCAAGGAGCTGGCCGAAACGGTCTTCCGCCGCCGCCTGGAGCAGCTCGACGGCGTCGCGCAGGCGGTGGTCGCAGGCGGACTCGACCGCGAGATCCAGGTCGAGGTCGACCCGCGGCTGCTCGAGGCCTACGGCATCACCCTCGATCAGGTATCGAGCGCGCTGGCGCAGGCCAACGTGAGCGCCCCGGGCGGGACGATTCTCTCGGGCCGCTACCGGTATCCGCTCCGCACCCTGGGTGAATTCCAGACTGTCGAAGAGATCGGCGACGTGGTGGTGGCCCGCCAGGCTTCGGGCAACGGCGCCGAGCCGGGCCAGGAGCCGGCGTTTCGTCTGGTGCGGCTCCGCGACATCGGCCGCGTGATCGACGGGTTCGCGGAACGCGAGTCGGTCGCGCTCTACAACGGCGTCGAGGCCGTGGGGTTGCTCGTCTTCAAGGAGTCGGGCGCCAACACGGTCACCGTGGCGCGAAGCGTCGAAGAGGTGCTCGAGGTGCTCCGCGCCGAGTACCCGGCGATCTCGCTCGACGTGGCCTACAGCCAGGCGGGGTTCATCTCCGAGTCGATCAGCAACGTGGTGCAGGCGCTGGTCTTCGGAGGTTTCCTCGCCTTTCTGGTGCTCTTCCTCTTCCTGCGAGACTCGCGCTACCCGTTCGCGATCGCGGCCGCCATTCCGATCTCGGTGGTCGGGACCTTCGCGCTCATGGAGGCGGCGGGGGTGTCGCTCAACATCATGAGCCTCGGCGGGCTCGCGCTCGGGGTCGGCATGCTGGTCGACAACTCGATCGTCGTGCTCGAGAACATCTTCCGCCACCGAGAGGCGGGGCTCGACGGGGCCGAGGCCGCGGCGCTGGGCGCGGAAGAGGTGCAGGGCGCCATCACCGCGTCGACGCTGACGACGATCGCGGTGTTCGGCCCGATCATCTACGTCGAGGGCGTGGCCGGCGAGTTGTTCGGCGACCTCTCGCTCGCGGTCGCGTTCTCGCTCGTCGCCTCGCTGATCGTGGCGCTCACGCTGCTTCCCGCGCTCGCTGCGCGCTTTGCGGGGCTGCGCGCGGCGCCGGCACCCGAACCCGAGCCCGAGCCACCGGCCCCGGCCACGCGATGGGGACGCGCGCGGCGGTTCAGCGGCAGGGCCGTGCGGGCGCCGTTCCGCGGGCTCGCCTGGCTCGGTCGGCTGGCGCGGGCGCTCGTGGTCTTCTGGTGGACCGAGATCGGGCGCGTGGTGGGTCGGGCGTCGGCCCCGTTCCTCGACGCCTTCGACCGGCGGTTTCAACGCTTCGCCGACCGGTATCACAGCGTGCTCGAGTGGTCGCTCGATCACCGCGCCCGCGTTCTGGGGATCTCCGGCCTGACCCTCGCCGCCGTGCTGGCCCTGGGGTGGGTACTGCCGCGTGATCTCCTGCCCGACGTGGATCAGGGCGCGTTCGAGATCCGGCTGCTGCTCGCCGAAGGCACGGGGCTCGAAGCGACCGAAGAGGCGGCCCGCGTGATCGAGGAACGACTGCTCGACGACGCGGGCGTCGAAGCCGTGTTCGGGCAGGTCGGCCGCGACGTGCGGGCGTACGCCGAGGGCCAGGAGGAGACCGGCCTCAACACGGCGCGCTTCCAGGTGCGGCTGCGGGAAGGCGTCTCGACCGACGAGGTGCTCGAGCGCGTGCGGGCGCTGGAAGAACTTTTCCCGGCCGGCGCGCTCGCCTTCCAGTCCGGCCAGGCGACGGCCCTCGGGGCCATGCTCGGGGGCTCCGACGCCGACGTCTCGGTGCGCGTGCGGGGCGACGACCTCGAGGTCATGATGGCCCGCGCCGACGAGGTGCGTGCGCGCCTCGAGGCGCTGCCGCTCCTCGGCAACGTGCGGGTCGGCACCGACGAGGGCACGCCGCAGGTGCAGGTCGAGATCCTTCGCGACCGCGCGGCGCGCTACGGCATCGCCCCGCAGCTGGTGGCCGAGACGCTGGACCGCGCGCTCCGCGGCGACCGCGCGACGGACTTCGTCGAGTTCGACCGCAAGATCGGTATCGTCGTGAGCTACCCGCGCGATCAGCGCTACGCGCGTCAGACGCTCGAGACGCTCCGGGTGCAGGGGGTGCCGATTCGCGAGCTGGTCGACATTCGGGACGCGGTGGGTCCGGCCGAGGTGCGGCGCGAGGAGCAGGGCAGGGTGATTCCCGTCTACGCCGACGTGATCCGGGGCGGGCTCGACCAGGCGATCACCTCGATCGAAGGCGCGCTCGCCGACCTGCCTCCGAGCCGGGAGCTGCGCATGGACGTCGGCGGCGAGAACGAAGAGATGCGGCGGTCGTTCCGCGACCTCGCCTTCGCGTTCGGGCTCGCGCTGATTCTCGTCTACATGATCCTGGCGGCGCAGTTCGAATCGTTCGTGCACCCCTTCACGATCCTGACCGCGGTGCCGCTCGCCCTGGTCGGTGCCGTGCTGGCGCTCGCCGTCACCGGCGGCGGGTTGAACACGATGAGCCTGATCGGCGTGGTGATTCTCGTCGGCATCGTGGTGAACGACGCCATCGTCAAGGTGGACTTCATCAACCAGGCCCGCCGGCAGGGCATGCCGCTGCGCGAAGCGATACTCGAAGCCGGGCGGGTGCGGCTGCGGCCGATCGTGATGACCACCGTGACCACGGTGCTGGGCCTCTTCCCGATGGCGCTCGGCATCGGCCGGGGCGCCGACCTCCGGGCGCCCCTCGCGATCTCGGTGATCGGCGGGCTGATTCTCGCGACGGTGCTCACGCTGGTGATCGTGCCGGTCGTCTACGCCACGATCGAGGCGGTTCGGCTGCGGGGGCGGGGGCTCGACCCCGAGGCGCCACTTCCCGAGGTGCTCGCCGCGGAGGGGGCCGACTGATGATTCGTCTCGCGATTCGCCGACCGGTGGCCGTGGCCATGACGTACATGGCGCTCACCCTGCTCGGGCTCTTCGCCTGGCGGAATATTCCCCTGGAGCTGCTGCCGAACACGCAGCTGCCGCGGCTCTCGGTCACGGCGAGCTGGCCGGGCAGTTCGCCCGAAGTCGTCGAGGCTTTCCTGACGTCGCCGCTCGAGTCGGCGATCCAGCAGGTGCAGGGCGTGGAGCGCATCGTCTCGGACTCGCGCGAGGGCACGGCGACGATCCAGATCGAGTTCACCCGCGAGACCGACATGGACTTCGCGCGGCTCGATCTCTCGGAGCGGCTCTCGGCGCTCGAAGAGGACTTCCCGCCCGGCGTGCGAAGCGTGGCCGTGCGCCCGTACGTGCCGCGGGAGTTCGAAGACCAGACCCGGCCGGTGCTCACCTACTCCTTCACGGGCCCCTACACGATCGAGGCGCTGCACCAGCACTTGCAGGACGTGGTGGCGCCCGAGATCGGACAGGTCGATGGCGTGGCGCTGGCCGAAGCGTCCGGCGGGCGCGAGCGGCGCCTCGAGATTCGCGTCGACGAGGAGCGTGCCCGCGCGCTCGGCCTCTCGGCCACCGACGTCGCGGCGGCGATCCGCACGCTCGACCTGGTGCGCGAGGCGGGGGTCGTGCGCGAGGGAGACGCCGAGCGGACGGTGACCATCACCAACCGCGCCGCTTCGCCCGAGGAAGTGCGCCAGGCCATACTGACGACCGCCGACGGCACGATCGTGCGCGTGCAGGACGTCGCGAGCGTGCACGACACCTTCGAAGAGGCGCGGCGGCTCGAACGCATCAACGCCCGGCCCTCGGTCACGTTGACCGTGCGCAAAGGACCCAACGTGAACACGGTGCGGGTCGCGGACGCCGTAAAGGCCCGCATCGCCGAGCTCGAGCGCCTGAGCCCGTTCGGCACGCGGTTCGTGCTGGAAGACGACCTGAGCGAAGACATTCGGCGGCAGCTCTCCGATCTGCGCTCGCGCGCGTTGGTCGCCGGCGTCGTGATCTTCGTGGTGCTGCTCATCTTCCTGCGGTCCTTCCGTTCGGCCGGCGTCGTGTTCGCCACCATCGCGTTCTCGGTGCTGATCAGCCTCAACCTGATCTACTTCGGCGGACTCACGCTCAACCTGCTGACCCTCATGGGGCTCGCGATGGGGTTCGGCCTCATCGTCGACAACTCGATCGTGGTGCTGGAGAACGTCTACCGGCGTTGGCAGCGGGGTGAGAACGCGGTCGAGGCATCGGAAGCGGGCACCCGCGAGGTCGTGCTGCCCATCATGGCGTCGACCGCCACGACGCTGATCGTGTTCGTGCCCTTCGTCTATCTGCAGGGCGAGTTGCGCGTCTTCTACGTACCGCTCGCGATCGTCGTCGGGCTCACGCTCCTGGCGTCGCTCTTCGTGGCCTTCAGCTTCATACCGGCGCTGGCGGCGCGGCTGCTCACGCTCGGCCGCTCGAGCCGGGGCATGTCGGACGACGCCGACGCTGCGGGCGCGCGGCGCCCGCCCCTGTACGTCCGCTTCTACGAAGGGCTGATCGGCGTCACGTTGCGCTACCCTTGGGCGGCGGTGACGGCCACGCTGCTATGTCTGGGTGGCTCCTGGTACCTCTTCGACACCTACGTCACGCGTGGGCGCGTCTGGGGGGGTGGGTTCGGCGGCGACACCTACATCGACGTGCGCGTCACGCTGCCCCGCGGCTCGAACCTAGAGCGTACCGACCAGCTCGTGGCCTTCTTCGAAGAGAAGCTGGCGGCAATGTCGGAGGTCGAGCAGTTCACCTCGTCGGTCACCGAAACCTTCGGAAGCATTCGGGTGACCTTCCCGGACTCGCTCGAGCTGACGGGCGTGCCGGTGGCCATCAAGGAGCAGATGGTCGCCTACAGCCACACCTTCACCGGCGCCGATGTGCGGGTCTACGGCTACGGGCCGTCGTTCTACGGGGGTGGAGGCAGTCCGCCCACCTACACCCTCATGGTGCTCGGCTACAACTACAACACCGTGCGCGAGATCGCCGAAGACGTCGGGCGCCGGCTGTCGCGGGTTTCGCGCGTGCAGGAGGTCGACACCAACGCCAGCGGGGGATTCACGCGCGACAAAGCCATCGAGTACGCCGTTCACATCGACCGCACGGCGCTCGCGCGCTACGACATGTCGGTGCAGGGCGTGATGGGCCAGTTGCAGGCGGCCGTCGCGGGCGAGGCGGGCGGAACCACGTTGAAGCTCGGGGGCGAAGAGGTCCGGCTCGGGGTGAAGGTCGAAGACGTCGAGCAGATGGACGTGCTGGCGCTCCGCGAAACCATCATCCAGACGCCCGACGGGCGTGGCATTCGGCTGGGCGACGTGGTCACGGTCGAGCCGCGCGACGTGCTCTCGAGCATCCGGCGCGAGAACCAGCAGTACGAGCGCAGCGTGGCGTACGAGTTCCGGGGGCCCTCGCGGCTGGGCGACGCCTACCGCGACGCCTTGCTCGCCGCGACGACCCTGCCGCCCGGATACACCGTGAAGACCCGTGACCTGTGGCGCTTCAGCACGGAGCAGCAGGCCCAGATCTACATGGTGCTCGCCGTGTCGATCCTGCTGGTGTACATGGTCACTGCCGCGCTCTTCGAGTCGCTCCGGCAGCCGCTCTGCGTGCTGCTCACGGTGCCGATGGCGCTGATCGGCGTGTTCATGATGTTCTTCTACACCGGGGCCACCTTCACCCGTGAGGCCTACATCGGGGTGATCATGATGGGGGGCATCGTGGTCAACAATGCGATTCTTCTGGTCGACCACATCAACCGGGTGCGAGCGACGAGCGACCTTCCGCTCGAGAAGGCCATTCTCCGGGGCACCGTCGAGCGCGTGCGCCCGATTCTCATGACGACGGCCACGACGGTCCTCGGGCTCCTGCCGCTCGTGCTCTTCAGCGAAGGGGCGGATTCGACGATCTGGAACGCGCTCGCCTTCACCCTGATCGGCGGGCTGCTCTCGTCGACGATCTTCGTGTTGACCACCACGCCCGCCCTCTACCACGTGTTCGAGCGGGGTCCCGCACGCCGCGCCCAGGCGCGGGCCTCGTCGGTGCCGACGGCTGCGAGCGCGGGGTCGAGCGGGGGCACCGTGGCGCTCGCGGGCCCTTCATCCGGCGCGGAGATTCGATAGGTTTCCAGGCGAAACCCTCGTTCCTCCAGCATCGAGATTCCCGTGGCGGACTCCGGCCGCGCCGCCGGCAAGGACTTCATTCGGACCCTCGTCGACCGGCATGTCGCCGAGGGGCGGTACGACCGTATCGTCACGCGTTTTCCGCCCGAGCCCAACGGCTACCTGCACATCGGGCACGCCAAGTCGATCGTCCTGAATTTCGGGCTCGCCGCGGAGTACGGGGGGCGGTGCCACCTTCGCTTCGACGACACGAATCCCCTGACCGAAGACGAAGAGTACACGACCGCGATCGAACGCGACGTGCGCTGGCTCGGCTACGAGTGGGGTGAGCACCTCTACCACGCCTCGGACTACTTCGAGCGCATGTACGAGGTCGCCGAGGGGCTGATTCGGAAGGGCAGGGCGTACGTGGACTCGGCGTCCGAAGAGGAGATTCGCGAAGCGCGGGGGACGGTCACCGAGCCCGGCCGCCCGACCGCCTTCCGCGACCGGAGCGTCGAGGAGAACCTCGAGCTCTTCCGGCGCATGCGGGCCGGCGAGTTCGAAGACGGCGCCCACGTGCTCCGGGGCAAGATCGATCTCGCGCACCCGAACATGATCATGCGCGACCCGGTCTTCTACCGCATTCGGCACGCGCGGCACTACCGCACCGGCGACGACTGGTGCATCTACCCGCTCTACGATTTCGCCCACTGCCTCGAAGACGCCTTCGAGGGCGTGAGCCACTCGCTCTGCACCCTCGAGTTCGACAACAACCGCGAGATCTACGACTGGATTCTGGACGAGGCCGGGTTCGAGGAGCCGCGCACCCACCAGTACGAGTTCGCGCGTCTGAACCTCGACTACACGGTGCTCTCCAAGCGCAAGCTCATTCGCCTGGTGCGTGAGGGCCACGTCTCGGGGTGGGACGACCCGCGCATGCCGACGATCGCGGGGCTCAGGCGCCGGGGCGTGCCCGCCGAGGCGATTCGACGGTTCTGCGAGATGGTCGGGGTGGCCAAGGCCGACTCCCGGGTCGACATGGGCAAGCTCGAGTACGCGATTCGCGACACCCTGAACGACACCGCCCCGCGTGCGCTCGCGGTCCTGAACCCGCTCCGGGTCGTGCTCACGAACTGGCCCCTGGGCAAGGCCGAGGTGCTCTCGGCGCCGCGCTTCCCGGACCGCGAAGGAGACGCGCAGGACGAGCGCGAGCTGCACCTGGCACGCGAGATCTACATCGACGCCGAGGACTTCAGCGAAGACCCGCCGAGCGGGTGGAAGCGGCTCGCGCCCGGCGCGGAGGTGCGGCTGCGCTACGCGTACGTGATTCGGTGCGACGAGGTCGTGCGCGACGCGGAGAGTGGCGAGGTGACGGAGCTCCGGTGCAGCTACGACGCCGACACGCTCGG
>CBFGQV010000011.1:0-17370 GCA_965651045.1 uncultured bacterium | reverse complement strand
ACGCCGGACAACTACCCGCTCACCCTGAACGCGCTCACGGCCGCGTGCAATCAGACGTCGAATCGGGACCCCGTCATGGACCTCGACGAGAAGGAGGTGAAGCGGAGTCTGGACGCGCTCGCGGCGCGCGGCTTCGCCCGGGGAGTGCACCGGGGCGACGCGCGGGTCATGCGCTACCGCGAAGAGCTGCGTGAGAAGCTGCACCTGCACCAGCCCGAGCTCGCCATTCTCTCGGTTCTGCTGCTGCGCGGCCCGCAGACCGTGGGCGAGATCAAGGCCCGTACGAACCGCCTCTTCGAGTTCATCGACCTGACGCACGTCGAGATCACCCTCGACGCGTTGGCGACGCTGTCGACGCCGTTGGTCCTCGGTCTACCCCGCCAGCCGGGTCAGAAGGAGAGCCGTTGGGCGCATTTGCTGGGCGGCCCACCCGACGTCGAGGGGCCCGGAGAGCGTGAAGCGAGCCCCATGCCGGCGAGGGGCACGGGTGGGGGCGTGGCCGAGGGCGACCGCGTCACCGACCTCGAACGACAGGTGGCCGACCTGCGGGGCGAGGTGGCCGAGCTGCGCGACCAGCTCGAAGCGTTCCGTCGACAGTTCGAGTAAGGTGGCGCGGGTCGCGCCTCAGCCACGCTCCCGAAGCGCCGCCCGCACCGCATTCCGTACCTCGGGCTCGCGCGCCTCGAGTCCGGCCTCGACCACCTCACGGGCGTGGGGCGTGCCGATCGCCGCGAGCGCCCGATACGCCGCCACCCGAACCGGCGTCGGCGTGCGGGAGAAGAGTCCGGGATCGGCGCGCTTCTCGAGGGCAGTCACCGCCCCCGGGTCGCCGAGCTGGCCGAGCGCCCGAATGACTTCGACCTGCACGTCGGCGCTGGACTCGTCGTCGAGCTTTTCGAGAAGCGGCCGGAGCGCGCGGTCGTAGCCGAGCACGCCGAGCGCCATCGCGGCGGCCCCGCGCACGCTGTCATCGGCGTCGTCCAGCATGCCGAGGATCAACTGGGCCGGATCGCTTCCGCCGAGGCGGGCGAGCGACATGACGGCCTCGCGTCGGACCCGTTCGTGTTCGTGCCCGAGCGCCCGGGTCAGGTTCTCGAGCGCTCGCTCGCCCCCGATCTCGCCGAGTACCGCCACGCCATTGCGCACGACGAACCAGCGGCCGTCGCCGAGCAGGGGGTCGAGCACCTCGGGACGGTCCGCGGCCGCGGCCGCGAGCGCGTCGAGCAGCGCGCGCCGCACGCTCCGGTCGTCGGCGTCGGCGAGGGCGTCGGCGAGCGGCTCCGCGACCGAACCGCCGAGCGCCCCCATCACCTCGACCAGCTCTCCGCGGCGGGCCTCGTCGCGAGCGGCCGCGACGAGCGCGCCCACGAGCGCGCGCGCAGCCCCGGGGGTCATGATCTCCGCGCCGAGCCCCACGGCGTCTCCGGTGGCGCCCTGCGCCCGGGCCAGCCGCTCGACCGCCACGGCGAGCACCCGGTCCGCGTCGTCGCCCACATCGGCGGCGCCCGATCTCATCGCATAGGCGAGCGTGCGTACCTCGTCGGCGCGCTCGGGCCACCACGCCTCTTCGGCCAACAGCAACCGCGTCACCGCGCGCGCGAGCGGGTCGGTCGAGCCCGCGTGCGAGGGCGTCTCGGAGATCCGGACCGGATCGGCGGCCTCGCCCGCGAAGAGGCCTCGGAGCGAGCGCACCAGTCCCGATGGAGCGCCCCCGCCCGGTGGCGGGTTCGGGCCCGGGTGGCCGTCCATCACGCCCCGCGCTCGACCGGCAGCCCCGCGCGCTGCCAGGCCTCGATGCCCCCGGCGACGTTCACCGCACGCAGCCCCCGACCGAGCGCGATGCTCTGCGCGATCGCCGAGCGCGCCCCGCTCTGGCAGAGGAAGACCGTCAGGCCGTCGGCAGGCAGCTCGTCGACCCGGTCCGGAAGCGTGCCCAGGTGCAGGTGGTGGGCGCCCTCGGGGTGCCCGGCGCGCCATTCGCTCGAGGCCCGCACGTCGACCAGGAGCGCGCCCTGGTCCTGCAGCCGCCGCGCCTCGCGCGCGTCGACCGCGGGGGCTTCGGCGAGCGGGTGATCCCCCTCCAGGACCTCGGGACCGAAGTAACCCTCGACCCGGTCCAGGCCGATCATCATCAGGGCCCGCGCCGCGTCGTGGGCCTGGCGCTCGCCCTCGGCGATGAGGTGGATCGGGCGGTCGTACGGCACCAGCCACCCCGCCCAGTTCGTGAACGAGCGGTTGAACGGCAGCAGCAGCGTGCCGGGCACGTGCCCCGCCCCGTAGGCACCACGCGCGCGCAGGTCGAGCACGACGTCGCCGGCGGCCAGCGCCCCGGCGAGCCGGTCGGGCCCCAGCCGCCCGGGCTCCGGAACCGCACCCAGCACGGGCGGGCCGTCACGGTTCAGACGCTTCATGGTCGCGAAGTAGCGCGGCGGCTCGGGCTGCTCGTCCAGCACCGCGGCCACGAACGCGTCTTCGTCGTCGTACTGGAAGGCCCACGACACCAGCCGCTCGTAGCCGAGCGTGCTCGTCGGCACCGCGCCGAGCGCCTTGCCGCACGCGGACCCCGCGCCGTGCCCGGGCCAGAGCTGAAGGTGCGCCGGCAGCTCGGCGGCCCGCCGAAGCGAGCGGAAGAGCTGGCGCGCGCCGGCCTCCATGGTGCCCGCGACCCCCGCGGCCTTCTCGAGCAGGTCCGGCCGCCCGACGTCGCCCACGAAGATGAAGTCGCCGCTCAGGAGCCCCATGGGCTCGTCGGTGGCGGCGCCGTCGGTGACCAGAAACGACAGGTGCTCGGGCGTGTGTCCCGGAGTGTGGAGCGCCCGCACCCGAATGTTGCCGACCGCGATCTCGTCGTCGTCGCGGAGCAGCACCGCGCCGTCCTCGTCGGCGAAGCCGTAGCGCCAGTCTTCGCCGCCCTCGTCCGACAGGTAGAGCTGGGCTCCGGTGCGGGCCGCGAGCTCTCGCGAGCCCGACGCGTAGTCGGCGTGAATGTGGGTTTCGGTGACGTGCGTGATACGCACCCCCTCGCGCGCCGCCCCGGCGATGTACATCTCGGCGTCGCGGTGCGGGTCGACCACCAGCGCCTCGCCCGTGGCCTGGCACCCGATCAGGTAGCTCGCCTGCGCGAGGTGATCGTCGTAGAAGCGCTTGAGCAGCATGGTCGACAGGGGTCTCGGGTCAGGCGCCGGTGAGCGCCGACAGGTTCCGGAGCAGCATCCAGAGCGCCACCGCCACCAGGAACACGGCGAACGCCCGGCGCAGATCGCGACTGGAAACGTAACGCACGAGGTGGGATCCCGCGACGATTCCGCCGACGGCGCAGAGGCCGAACGCGGCCAGCACCCCCCAGGCAATCGCGACCTGCCCCACATAGCCGGAAAACCCGGCCGCGGCGTTCATGAAGATCACGAGCAGCGAAGTACCGACCGCGCGCTTCATGGGCACGGCGAGGAAGAGCACGAGCGCCGGCACGATCAGAAAGCCTCCGCCGATGCCCACGATGCCCGTAAGCGCGCCCACCCCGAGCGCGACCAGCCCGACCACGGCAGGATGCGACGCGCCGCGCTCGCCTTCGTCGACCGCCGGCGGCCTGGCGCGCAGCATGAATGCCGCGACCACGAGCATCACCCCCGCGAAGACCACGAGCTGCACGTCGCCCGACACGAAGCGCGCCGCACGCGCGCCTCCATAGGCTCCGGCCATCGCCACCGCCCCGAACACCACCGCCGTGCGCCCCTCGACGTGCCCGGCGCGCGCGTGCCGCCACGCCCCGACCAGGCTCACCAGCCCCACCACGGCCAGACTGCCGGCGATCGCGGACTTGGGGTCGAAGCCCAGCACGTAGACCAGGATCGGGACGGTGAGGATCGAGCCCCCCCCGCCGAGGAGCCCGAGCGACAATCCCACGAGAAACCCGAGCGCGACCGCGAGCAGGCTCATGGACGCGCCTCGGCCCTGCTACCGCGGCGCGGCGAGCGTCGCGCGACGTGCCAGCGCAGCTTCGACCGCCCGGCGAATGGCCTCCCAATCGTCGAGCCCGTACCAGAACACCGTCCACTCGTCGTCCTTCCGAGCTCCGTCGGCGTTCCCGAAATAGAACTCGTTGATCTGGTTGCCACGGCGCGATCGCCAGAAGAGCGACGGGTTCTCGGCGCGCATGACGTCCCAGATGGCGCGTCCGAGGCCCTCGCCCTGCGCGTCTTCGACCACCGCGAGCTTGTCCATGTAGGCCATACCGGCCTCGCGCGTGAGCACGATCGCCGCCCTGTAACTCTCGGCGTAGTAGATGCGTTCGGGCTCGGTCGTCTCGAAGTAGTCCTCGACCAGGGGCCGGCGGAAGCTGTCTTCGAAGAGCGCCCGGAGCCGCGCGGTGTCGACCTCCTGCCACGAATCCGCGACGCGAATCGTCTCGCCGCGCCGCACCAGCGTGCCCGACCCGCGGTGTGTGAAGAGCTCGCGCGCCATCTCGTCGGGCGTCGTGATCGAGAGCGAACTCGACGGCGGCAGGTCCATGAGCAGGTCGTGGATCTGCTCGAGCTTGACCCGCATGCCCGAGTGCAGCCACGGCTGGCGCATGAGCTCGTCGTACTGCGAGACGAGGCTGATCGACTCGATCAGCTTGCCCCGTTCGTCGAGAATGCCGCCCGTGCCCGTCAGGAAGATGATCTTGTACGGCTCGATGCGCTTGACCAGTTCGTTCGCGGCCCAGTCCGCGTTGATGTTCAGGATCTGGCCTTCGTTCGTCTCGCCGAGCGACACGAGCACCGGAATCGAGTCGGCGCCGACCGCGGCCTCGAGGCTCTCGGTGTGGATCTTCACGACGCGCCCCACCAGGCCGTACTTCTCGCGGTCGACGAACTCCGCCTCGAACACCCCGGCGTGGATCGAGGTCGCGCGCACCCCGGTCGACTGCAGCGCCTCGACCAGCTTGAGATTCTCGCGCATCGACACCCGCCGGACGACCGAGAGTGCCTCGGGCGGAGTCACGCGCAGCCCGTCGATCAGGCGCTTTTCGAGCCCCGCGGCCTCCCATTCCTCGTCGAGCTGCGGGCCCGCGCCGTGGATCACGATGGGCGTGAGACCGACCTGTTGCAGGAACGCCAGCGACGAGACGAGGGCGTCGAGCTGATCCCTCAGAATCGCGCCCCCGACCTTCACGACGGCGAAGCGGTCGGCGTCGAGCTGGCTGAAGCGCTTGAGGTAGAGCTGGATCTCGCGGGCGCTCGCCAGCCCCGAGAGCAGCCGGATGATGGTGGGGCGTACGTCACCCCGCACGGGGGGTGGCGAGCCCGGTTGGGTACTCAAGGTCGGGGGATTCCCTCTGGGGTTCGGGAGTGTCGCTGCCCTCGCGGGGCAGGCGGATAACTTGGAGGGCCGAGGGTCGTGGGTCCAGTGCGCACCGCGCCGGGGTTGCTCGGCCCGTCGGCGCCCGCACATCTTCGCCTGCCCTTCCCCACCCCGACCACGCCACGCATGAACGCCTCGCGACACCTTTCCATCCGGACGCACGCCTCCGCCCCGCTCGCCGCCCTCCTGCTCGCCACCGCGGCGGCCTGCGCGGCGCCCGCCCTTGCGGCCCAGGCGGTGCCCACGACCGCGCAACTCGACGGCATCGGCCTCCGTACCGTCGGGCCTGCCGTCATGAGCGGCCGCATCGTGGACCTCGCCGTGGTCGAGAGCGACCCGGCGGTCTTCTACGTGGCATCGTCGACCGGTGGCGTCTGGAAAACCGTGACCGGCGGCGTGACCTACGAGCCCGTCTTCGAGCACGAGGGCACGCACTCGGTGGGCGACGTCGTCGTGCACCAGCGCGACACCGCGGTCGTGTGGGTGGGCACGGGCGAGCGCGCCAACCGGCAGAGCACCTCGTGGGGCGACGGCGTCTACAAGTCGACCGACGGGGGCCGCACCTGGCGCAACATGGGGCTCACCGATTCGAAGCACATCGGCCGCGTCGTGCTCCACCCCGACGACCCGGACGTGGTCTACGTGGCGGCCATGGGCCACCTCTGGGGCCCCAACGACGAGCGGGGCCTCTACCGGTCGTCGGACGGCGGCGAGAGCTGGGAACGCGTGCTCTTCGTCGACGTGAACACGGGCGTGGTCGACGTGGCCATGGACCCGGTCGACCCGAGCATTCTCTACGCGGCCAGCTACCAGCGCCGCCGCCGCCCCTACGGCTTCCACGGAGGCGGCCCGGGCAGCGCGCTCTGGAAGAGCACCGACGGGGGCGACACGTGGACCCGGCTCACCAACGCCGGGCTCGACAACGGCCTGCCCACCGGCGAGATCGGGCGCATCGGGCTCGAAATCTACCGGTCCGACCCGCGCATCGTCTACGCGATCGTCGAGCAGGGCGAGCGCTACAACGCATCGACCGCGTACGAGCAGCGGGCCGCGGGCATCTACCGCTCGGAAGACCGGGGCGAAAGCTGGCAGCACATGTCGGACTGGAATCCCCGCCCCATGTACGCCTCGCAGATCACCGTCGACCCCAACGACGACCAGCGTATCTACGTCGTCAACAGCTATTCGTGGTCGGACGACGGCGGCCGCACCTTCACCGTGCCCCGGCAGACGCTCCACGGCGACGACCGGCTGGTCTGGGTGAACCCGGCCGACTCGTACCACGTGCTCAAGGCCGACGACGGCGGGCTCGGCATCTCGTGGGACCGGGGCGTCACCTGGCTCTACGCCACGAACCTGCCCGTGAGCCAGTACTACCGCATCGGGCTGGACAACGCGCGGCCCTTCAACATCTGCGGCGGGCTTCAGGACAACGGAAGCTGGTGCGGGCCGAGCGCGACGTACCGGAGCGAAGGCATACTCAACGAAGACTGGATCAAGGTGGGCGGCGGCGACGGCTTCAAGAACGTCATCGACACCACCGACAACCGCACGCTCTACACCGAGTCGCAGTACCTGGGGCTGTCGCGTCTCGACCTCGTCACGGGCGAAGAGACGAACATTCGCCCCGACCAGCCCGAGGGCTTCATCGGCGCGCGCCGGAACTGGACCACCTGGCCGGACCTCGGAAACCCCGACCAACGCCTCGGCAACGCCATGGCGCCCGGCAACTGGGACGGGCCCTTCATCGTCTCGCCGCACGACGCGAGTACGCTCTACGCGGGGCTCGAGCAGCTCTGGGTGAGCCGCGACCGCGGCCAGAGCTGGACCTCGCTCGGAGACCTCACGACAGGCGTCGACCGCCGCACGCTCGAGGTCATGGGCGAGCGACCCGACTCCTTCACGCTCTCGCTCGACGACGGCATTCCCTACTACCCGACGCTCACCGAGATCGCCGAGTCACCGCTCGCCGAGGGCGTGCTCTACGTGGGCACCGACGACGGCCAGGTGCAGGTGAGCCGCGACGGCGGCCGCTCGTTCGTCGAGGTGAGCGGACGCGCGCCCGGACTCCCGGCCGACGCCTGGATCAACGGTCTCGAACCCTCGCGCCACGCCGCCGGCCGCGTGTATCTGGTCGCCAACAACTACCGGAACGACGACTACGCGAACTACGTCTACGCGTCCGACGACCACGGCCAGTCGTGGCGACGCATCGACGGCGGGCTGCCGCCGGAGCGGGTCGCCCGCACGCTGCGCGAAGATCCCCGGAACCCCGACGTGCTCTACCTCGGCACCGAGCTCGGCGCCTTCGTCACCTTCGACCGCGGCGCGAGCTGGACCGAACTGCGCGGGGGGATGCCCACGCAGGCCGTGAACGACCTGCAGGTGCATGCGCGCGACAACGACCTGGTGCTCGCCACCCACGGCCGGGGCATCTGGATCCTGGACGATCTGAACGCGCTGCAGGAGTTGACGCCCGAGGTGCGCGCCTCGCCGCTCCATGTCTTCTCGAGCGAGCCGGCGCAGCAGATTCGCTACCGGTCCGAGCGCGGGCACACGGGCGACATGATCTTTTACGGCGACAACCCGCCCGCGGGCGGGTTGGTCGATTTCTGGCTCAGCGCCGCGCATGATGTGGTGCGTATCGGCTTCGAGAACGCCGCGGGCGACGAGGTCGCGTGGATCGAGACCGCCGGGCAGCCGGGGCTCAACCGCGTGGTCTGGAATCTGCGCCACTCCGAGCCCGGGCAGGGCGCCCGGGGCCCGTCGGGGCCGCTCGTGGTGCCGGGAACCTTCACCGTCCGCGTGACGGCGGGCGGCCAGGAAGCGGTGGGCGCGATCGTGGTCCAGGAGGACCCGCGCATCGAGGTCGATCCGGCGGAGCGCGCGGCCTGGACGGCGTTGCTGCTCGAGCTCGGAGAGCGCGTGCGTGAGGCGGGCGAGCTGTTCCAGCGCGCTCGGGACCTGGTGCAGGCGCTCGAGGACTCCGGGGCCGGAAGCGAGGCGCTCACGCGCGCCCGTGACCTCGAGCGCGAAACCGGCGAACTCCGCTCGCGTCTCGCCCGGCTCCGGGGTGGCGCCGAGGGCGAGGTCGGGCCGCTCACGGCCGACGGCGAGCGGCAGCGCGCCTTCCTGTCCGAGATGCTCGTCACGCTCGAGCGGGAACTCGCGGCGCTGGAGGGCGCTTGAGCCCCACCGTGCAACATTTTCGGCGCCCGCGCGAATCATACGTGAGGTCCGTACCCTCCCTTCCGGAGATCCCCATGCGACGCTCGCCCCTCACGCCCGCCGCCCTCGGTCTTGCACTCGTGCTCTCGCTCGTGGGCCCCGCCCCTGCCGCCGCGCAGGCCGGAGGCACGTACGCGTTCACGGACGTGACGGTGATTCCCATGGACGGAGAGCGAACGCTTTCCGGCCACACGGTCGTCGTCGAGAACGGAGTGATCACGGCGGTGGGGCCTGCCTCGCAGGTGAGGGTTCCCGCCGGTGCGACGGAGATCGACGGCAGCGGCCGCTACCTCATGCCCGGCCTCGCCGAGATGCACGCGCACGTGCCTCCGGCGCAGCAGCGCCCGCCCCAGGAGGCGCTGAACGACATTCTCTTTCTCTACATCGCCAACGGCGTGACCACGATCCGGGGCATGCTGGGCTCGCCCTACCAACTGGAGCTGCGCGACGAACTCGCGCGGGGCGAGCACCTCGGACCGACCTTCTACGTCGGCGCACCGTCGGTGAACGGAAATTCGGCCCCGAACCCGGACGCTGCGGCGGCGCTGATCCGGAGCTCGGCCGAGGCCGGCTACGACCTGCAGAAGATCCACCCCGGGCTCTCGCGCGCGACCTGGGACCGCATGGTCGAGGTGGCGCGCGAGGTGGGCATCACCTACGGCGGGCACGTGCCGGCCGACGTCGGCATCGAACACGCGCTCGCGACCGGCATCTCGACGGTCGACCACATGGACGGCTATCTGGAGGCTGCGCAGATCGAGGGTGGTGGCTACGACGACGCACGCATGCGTGAGCTGGCGCGGCGCACGGCCGAAGTCGGCGTCTACATCGTGCCCACCCAGTACCTGTGGGAGAACCTCTACGGCCTTCGCTCGGCCGACGACGCCTTGGCGGACCCCGAGATGCGGTACGTGTCCGAGCAGCAGCGCCAGGGGTGGCGGAACCAGGCGGCCAACCGGCCGACTCTCACGCCCGAACAACTCGCGGCGTTCGTCGCCGCGCGCGACCGCATGCTCGGGTACCTGGCCGAGGCCGGCGCCCCGCTCCTCATGGGCACCGACTCACCGCAGCTCTTCAACGTGCCGGGCTTCGCGCTCCACCGCGAGCTGGAGGCCATGGCCGAGGCCGGGCTCTCGAACTACGTGATTCTCGAGAGCGGCACCAGGAACGTCGGTCGGTACGTGGCCGAAGAGCTGGCATCGGACGACGTGTTCGGCATGGTGCAGACGGGGCATCGGGCCGATCTGGTCCTGCTCGAGGCCAATCCCCTCGACGACCTGTCGAACCTCACGCGCCGCGCGGGCGTGATGGTGCGCGGGCGTTGGGTACCCGCCAGCGAGATCGAGGCGGGCCTCGCGCGGCTCGCGGCCAAGCACGGCGGCTGACGACGGCGCCTCAAAGCGGCGGGGCGAAACCGCTTGCCGCGCCTGGGGGCTTGTAGGCACGGCGGCAAACCTGTATATGGAGGTGAAGGAACGTCTGGTGGTCCCTTCCCCTCAACGGGTCTGCTCCACCGATGGGCAACTCCACGATCGGGCGCCGCGCACGCAGCCTGCGATGGCGTTTCATGGCCGCCATCGGCGGGCTCCTGGCGGTGGTGGTGGTGGTGTTCTCGGTTGCCGCATACCAGGCGGCGCGTGAGGGGTCGATCGACGCAGCCGGTGCGCGCCTCGAAGCGGTCAGTGGCCAGATCGCGGGGCTTCTCGGCAACAACATTCTGGACTTTCTCGAACAACGAGCCGCCGTCACCTCCGACGCGCGGCTTCGCGACTTCGAGGTAGGCCCGGACGCCGAGCTGCCGGCCGGGCTGAGGGCGCTGCTCGATTCGCTGGCCGCGGCGCCCGACGAATTGCGCGAGATCGCATTGCACGACGCGCGCGGACAGCCGGTCTACCGGGCCGGGCGCATGGTGAGCGACGCGGAGTTCACGCCGCCGGATGGAGCGTCTCCGGTCCACCTCTCGGGCTTCCGCCGATACGACGACGCCCTGGGGTTCGCCGCGGCCTTCCGGGTCTCGGGTGAGGGTGAAGGTGAGGAAGGTGAGACACACGGGTGGCTCGTGCACCACATCGAGCTCACGGCCACGCCGGAGTCGGTGGAACGCATCACCGGGCTGATCGGGGCGGGTGCGCGCCTGGTGGTCGGCGGGCCGGACGGCATGTGGACCGACCTGATCGACGAGGTACCACCCCCGCCTGCCGACGTCGCCTTTCAGCGCGAAGCCGGGTTCCACGACGCCGCTGACGGTGTTCGGGTGCTCTCGGTTGGCGCTTCCGTGCCAGGCACCCCCTGGATGATACGCATCGAGTTTCCCGAGAGCTCGGTGCTCGAGGCACCGCGGGCACTCATGGCGAGGCTCGTGCCCTTCGGGCTGGTCGTGCTTGGCGCGGGCCTGCTCGCGGGCGCCTATCTGAGCGGCCGGGTGACCCGGCGCCTCGACGAGGTCATCGCGGCGGCCTCGACCATCGCCGCAGGCGACTACCACGGCCGGGTGCCCGAAGAGGGCGACGACGAGCTCGCCGACCTTGCGCGGGCGTTCAACGGCATGGCCGACAAAGTCGAAACCGCCCACGACCGTCTCGAGGCGCAGGTCGCGCGGCGGACCGCCGAGCTCCACGCGGCGAACCAGGAACTCGAGGCGTTCAGCTACTCGGTGTCACACGACCTACGGGCGCCGCTCCGAGCCGTACACGGCTTCAGCCGGGCGGTGCTCGAAGACCACGCCGAGCGCCTTCCCCCCGAAGGCGTGGCCGATCTGAAGCGGGTCTGCGCGGCCGCCGAGCGCATGGGCGGCCTGATCGACGACCTGCTGGAACTCTCGCGCGCCACACGGGCGCCGTTGACGCGCGAACGTCTCGATCTCGCCGCCCTGGCACGCGACGTCGTCGAGGAACTTCGCACGGCGGATCCCGGTCGTGACGGTTCGGTCGACGTGCGCATCGTCGAACCGATGACCGCCCACGGTGACCGCGCGCTGCTGCGCCTGGTGCTTAGAAACCTGCTCGAGAACGCGTGGAAGTTCACCAGCCAGGAGCGACGCGCCGAGATTCGCGTCGAGCCGGCCGAGGCGCCGCACACCTTCGTCGTGCGCGACAACGGCGCGGGCTTCGACGCCGACTACGTCCACAAACTCTTCCAGCCCTTCCAGCGCCTGCACGCGTCCGACGACTTCGAGGGCACGGGCATCGGGCTGGCGCTCTGCCAGCGGATCGTCCACCGCCACGGGGGCACGATTCGTGCCTCGGGTCGAGAGGGTGAGGGCGCGGCCTTCCACGTCAGCCTGCCCGGAGCCGACCATGCCCGTGCATGACCGCCGACCGGTGATTCTCCTGGTCGAGGACCACCCGGACGATCTCGAGCTCACCCGCCGCGCGCTGGCTGAACAGGACATCGGCAACGAGTTGGTGGTGGCCCGCGACGGCGTGGAGGCGCTCGACTACCTCTTCGGTCGCGGGGCCTGGCAGGGCCGCGACACGTCGGTCCAGCCGCAGGTGGTGCTCCTCGACCTCAAGCTGCCCAGGGTCGACGGCTTCGAGGTGCTCCGGGCCATGCGGTCCGACCCGCGCACCCGCCTCGTGCCCGTGATCGTGCTCACCTCCTCGCGCGAAGAGCGAGACATGGTCGAGAGCTATGGCAACGGCGCCAACAGCTACGTGCGCAAGCCCGTCGACTTCTCCGAGTTCCGAGAGGCCGTGCGCAGCCTGGGCATGTACTGGCTGCTGCTGAACGAGGCGCCGCCCTCCAGCGGTGCGGACCCATGAGCGAGCGGCTGCGGGCCCTGATCGTCGAAGACCGCGAAGACGACGAACTCCTGCTGGTACGTGAGCTCACCCGAGGTGGCTACGAGGTTTCGCACCGGCGCGTCGAGACGCCCGAGGCGCTCGAGGCGGCGCTGGACGATCGCTGGGACATCGTGTTCGCCGACTATTCGATGCCGCGCTTCACGGGGCTCCAGGCGCTTAGCATCGTCCGCGGGCGCACCACCGAGCTGCCGTTCATGTTCGTGTCGGGCACGATCGGTGAGGCCGTCGCCGTCGAGGCCATGAAGGCCGGGGCCGACGACTACTTCCTGAAGCACGATCTCCACCGCCTCATTCCGGCCGTGGGACGTACCCTTCGCGATGCCGAGGCCCGCCGTGAACGGAGCCGACTCGAGACCGAAGTGCGGCAGGCGCAGCGGCTCGAGAGCCTCGGTCGACTCGCCGGAGGTATCGCACACGACTTCAACAACCTGCTCACGGCGATCCTGGGGCACGCGGACTTCCTGCTGAATGATCCTGAGCTCGGCAGCCAGCAGCGGCACGACGTCGAACAGATTCTCGGCGCCGGAGAACGCGCCCGGCGCCTCACGAATCAGCTCCTCGCGTTCAGCCGACGGCAGGTGCTGTCGCTCGGCTCGGTCGACCTGAACCGGGTCGTGGCCGATCTGACCCCCATGCTCGGGCGCCTGCTGGGTGAGCCGGTCCACGTCACGACGCGACTCGCCGAAGGGCTCGGAAGTGTGCGCGCCGACGTGGGCCAGATGGAACAGGTCATCATGAACCTCGCCGTGAACGCGCGCGACGCCATGCCCGGCGGGGGCCGCCTCACGATCGAAACGTCCGAGGTACGGCTCGAGGGGGATCCCCATGACGACACCGCGCTTCCCGCCGGCGACTACGTGCGCCTGCGGGTGGTCGACACGGGCGTGGGCATGGACGAGGAGACCATGGCGCACCTCTTCGAACCCTTCTACACCACCAAGCCCGAAGGTGAGGGCACCGGGCTGGGGCTCGCGACCGTGTACGGCATCGTGAAGCAGAGCGGCGGCGACATTCAGGTCGAGAGCGCGCCCGGCGAGGGCAGCCGCTTCGACCTCTTCCTGCCACGCGAGGTGGCGCCCGCAGCCCGGCCGACCACCCCCGAGTCACGGCGCACGGCGTCGGGCGGAACCGAGACCGTGCTCGTGGTCGAAGACGAAGAGGCGGTGCGCAAGCTGGTGAGCCGCGCCCTCGAGCGGCGCGGGTACCGGGTCGTCGCGGTCGACGGAGCAGAGGCGGCCGACCGCGTGCTCGACGACCCCGACGTCTCGATCGACCTGCTGCTGACCGACGCCGTGCTGCCCGACCGCAGCGGCAAGAGCATCGCCGACGCCGCGCGCGCGCGCCGTCCGGGCCTGCCCGTGCTGTACATGTCGGGCTACGCCGCCACGACCCTCGGGCAGCGCGGCGAGCTCGACGTGGGCGATACGCTGCTGCACAAGCCGTTCACGGCCTCGGAACTCGCAGAGGCCGTGCGCGGCGCGCTCGACCCGCCCGCGTAGGACGCGGCGGCGCCCGGGTGAGCGGCGCGAGCCCGACCCCGGCCGGACCCCGGCCGGACCCGTCGGCGCTCCGTCAGAACCCCGTCAGCCTGTAGCGCTCCTCGAACAGTCGGCGGTGGTGCAGTTCGTGCCCCGCGATGATCCAGGCGAAGCTCCGCACCGTGAACGTCACCCCCGACGCGGTGCCGACCCGGGCGAGCGCGGTGGCGTCCAACCCGCGAAAGAGCGCGAGGGTGGCCGCGCGGGTGGCCGCCCACTCGCCGAGCAGATCGGCGAGCGGTCGGTCGGCGTCGGGCGAGCGCTCGACCCACCGGTCCTGCTCCATGCCCGGCAGCGCGGTGTCCGGGTCGCGCGCGATCCAGAGCGCCCGGCCGGCAAAGACGCGCTCGGCGTCGATCACGTGCCCGAGGCTCTGCCGCACCGTCCACTTGCCGGGCGCGTAGGCCCAGCGCTCACGCCCGGGCGGCGTGCCCGCGAGCGCCTCACGGCTCCGGACGAACTGCCGCTCGAGGGTCGCCAGCACGTCGCCGTCGGGTACCAGCCCGACGTAGGTGTGGTAGTAGTCCGCGTACTCGGAGCGGTCGGGCCGCGCCGCCCAATCGATCGTCACGGCGCGTCGCCCCCGCCGTCGAGCCCCTCGATCGTCGCGGTCGAGGGCTCGGTCGTGCGCTGAAGCATACGCGCCTCGGTCTCGGCCTCGCGCCACGCACGCAGCACATTCTCGCCCGCGAGCTTCCTGAGGTCGGCCTCGCTCCAGCCCCGGCGGGCCAGCTCGGCGAAGAGCGCGGGGTAGGTCGAGACGTCTTCGAGGCCCGTCGGCACCGTGGTGATGCCGTCGTAGTCGGCGCCGATGCCCACATGGTCGACGCCCGCCACGTCGCGCACGTGCTCGATGTGGGCGATCACGTCGGCCATGGTGGCGCGCGGCGTATCGGCCGCGGGGCCTTCGTACAGGCGCACCGCGTCGCTCACGAACTGGGGCACGAAGGTCACCATCACCACGCCCCCGTTCTCGGCCATGCGCCGGAGCACGTCGTCGGGCACGTTCCGGGGGTGGTCGGTCACGCCGCGCGCCGACGAGTGCGAGAAGATCACCGGCGCTCGCGCCACGTCGAGCACGTCGTGCATGGTCTCGGGCGAGGTGTGCGAGAGGTCGACCAGCATGCCGAGCCGGTTCATCTCGCGCACCACCTCGCGCCCGAACTCGGTGAGCCCCCCGTGCGCGGGCTCGTCGGTGGCCGAATCGGCCCAGTCGGTGTTGCAGCCGTGGGTGAGCGTCATGTAGCGCGCGCCAGCCTGGTAGTAGGCCCGCAGCGCGCCCAGCGAGTTCTCGATCGCGTGCCCGCCCTCCATGCCCATGACCGAGGCGATGCGGCCCGCCGCGAACTCGCGCTCCACGTCCGACACCGACTCGGCGTACCCCAACACGTCGGGGTAGCGGTCGAACACGCGCCGCGCGATGTCGATCTGCTCGAGCTGCGTGCGCGCCGCGCCGTCTTCGACCGCCCCGCACGGAATGTAGATCGACCAGAACTGCGCCCCGAGCATGCCCGCTCGCATGCGCTCGATGTCGGTGTGGCCGGGCGTCGTCTGCCGCAGGTCGTACGCCGCCACGTCCATCGGCGCCCCGTCGGCGTTGCGGATCGCCCACGGCAGGTCATTGTGCCCGTCGAAGAGCGGGGTCGTGGCGAGCACGCGGCGGGCGAGCTCGTCGGGAGAGTTCTGCGCGGAAAGCGGCATGGCGACGAGAGCGAAAAGGGCGAGAATGCCGAAGCGGGTCATCATGAGGTCCGGTGGCTCGGGGGGATTCGGCGACGACGAATGGTTACCCGACCGCCGGGTGCCCGGCAAGATGGCGTCGCGGGGTGAAGCCGCCGGATCCTGGAACCGTAGCGGGGTACGAACAAGCCCGACCCGAGATCCCCCTGCACGACCACCCATGGCCGACGCTTCGACCCTCACCCTCGACCCCCGCGACCACGATGTCCTTCGCGCCCTTCGTCGTCTGAAGGGCCGGGCGACCGTGGGCGACGTTTCGACCGCGACCGGCCTGGCGCAGGCCGACGCCGAAGCCGCGCTCCGTCGCCTGCTCGAGCGACGTGAAGGGCACCTCGAGGTGGGCGAGCGCGGCGACCTGGTCTACCAGTTCGAGCCGGGGCTGCTCGAGCGCGGGCGTGTGTCGCTCTGGACCCGCGTCAAAGAGGGCGCGTGGAAGGCCTTCCAGGTCGGCTTCAAGATCTGGATCGTGGCCATGCTGCTCATCTACTTCGTGGTCTTCGTGGCGCTCATGCTGGCGGCGATCTTCGCGGCCAACAAGGACGGCGACGGCGACTTCGGGGGCGGCGGCGGCGAGGGGCGGCGCGGCGGCGGGCACTTCCCGCTGGGCGACCTGCTCTTCTGGTACTGGATCTGGTCGCCCGGCTGGCGCCACCGGCCCTACTACGGCGAGGGGTACGGGCGGGACGACGGGCGCCGTGTACGCGGCCGCCGCCGCGACGGCCCGCCCTTCTACAAGAAGGTCTTCGCCTTCGTCTTCGGCCCCGACGAGCCGCGCCTCTCGCAGGAACAGAAGGACCGCGAGACGCTCCGCTTCATTCGCGCGCGCCGGGGCGTCGTGACGGCCGCCGAGCTCGTGCAGCACACCGGCGTGGGCCTCGACGAGGCCGAGTCGGAGCTGGCCCGCCTCATGGTCGCGCACGAGGGGGATGCCCGGGCCGCCGACGACGGCACGCTGCTCTACGTCTTTCCGGGGCTGATGGTGAGCGCGGGTGGTGCCGTGAAGCAGCGCGAGCCCGCGCCGGCCTGGCGCAAGCTCGAGCCGAAGCAGCCGCTCACCGGCAACTCGGTCGGCACCAACGTGCTGATCGGCGGCATCAACATGTTCAACCTCGCGGCCGCCGCCACCGCGCCCGTTTTCATCTTTCCGCGGCTCGGCATCGGCGGGCCCGCGGCCGAACTGCTGCTCGTCTGGGTGCCCGTCGCCTTCAGCGCGACCTTCTTCGCCGTGCCGGCGCTCCGCTGGCTCGGGGTGACTCGCGAGAACACCCGGCGTGCCGCGCGCAACGTGCGCAAGGTGTTGGTCGGGCTCGTGTCGAAGGTGACGCTCGGCGGACGCGACGCCGACGCCCTGCCCGAGCCCGACGCCGAGGCCACGGTCAAGCAGTCGCTGCCCGGCAAGGACCACGCGTCGGTCGCCGTGCGCGACCAACTCGACCGGCTGGTGGCCGAGTTCGACGGCGAGGTCGAGGCCGAGGCCGACGGCGTGCTGAAGTACCGCTTTCCGTCGTTTCGCCAGCAGGTCGCCGCCGCCCACGAGGCCCGGCGGACGCTGGCCCTCGACCAGGTCGAGATCGGCGAGATCGTCTTCTCGAGTGCCGACGATTCGGTCGAGCAGAGCGAGCGCGACCTGCGGGCCTTCGACCGCGAACTGGCGGCCGGTGACCCCGGGGCCGCCCTCCCGGCCGGGACCGACGACAACGACCGGCCGCGCGCTCTTC
>CBFGQV010000010.1:0-18576 GCA_965651045.1 uncultured bacterium | reverse complement strand
TCGACCAGCGACGCGAAGGCCATGAGAACGGTGTCGATGATGAGGCCGTCTTCGAGCACGACGAGAATGCCCCGGGCGAGCCCCACGATCATCGCCGTGGCGACCAGCGCCCGCGCGCCGTCCATGAACGCCGCCGAGATCGCCGCCGGACGGAGCCGCGCGACCGCGCCGACGGCAATCGCCACCCCCACGAAGAGGGCGGCGATCTCTTCGATGTACCAGCCGTAACGCAGCACCCCCACGACGAGCACCGCGATGCCCGCGGCGAAGGTGAGCAGGACGGCGCTCTGCCGGGGTGAGAGTCCAGGCGCGCCGGCCGGGGCGCTCGGCTCGTCCGGCTCACTCGAGGCGATGCCACGAACCGCGCTCACCTCCGGGTTCCGCTTCACCCGCCGTGCGTACATCATCACGAACGCGATCGCGAGGGCCGTAGTCAGGCACCAGAGAACCACCCTCAGGCCGAGCCCGCTGAAAAGGGGCACCTCGGCGATCCCCTGCGCGACCCCCACCGTGAACGGATTCAGGAACGCGGCCGCGAACCCCGCCTGGGATCCCACGAACGGAATCGCGACCCCGACCACCGCGTCGTAGCCGAGCGAGCGCGCGAGCGGCACGAAGATCAGGACGAAGGGAATGCTCTCTTCGGCCATGCCGAAGATGGCGCCGCCCAATGAGAACACCACCATGAAGAGCGGAATCACGAGCCGCTCGACGACCCGAGAGCGTTCGGCGGCCCTGACGAGGCGGCGAAGACCCGCCGTCACGGCACCAGTCGCGTCGAGCACCGCGAATGCGCCGCCCACGATGAGAATGAAGGCGACGATATCGGCGGCCGCGACCAGGCCCCGGATGGGCGCGAGCAGCACGGCGCCGAGTCCCTGCCTGGAGGACGTGTCGAGCCGTTCGTAGGAGCCCGGCACCACGACCTCACGTGTGCCGGCGCCCGGAACTTCGATCAGGGTCTTCTCGAACGCTCCGGAGGGCACGACCCAGGTCAGTGCCGCACAGAGTACGAGAATACCGAAAATGAGAAGCGCCGGGTCGAGGGGCCGGCCGCGGCTCGCCGAAGGATCGGAGGGGGGCATGGCCGGGACGGTACGCGCCGCGCACCGCCCCGGTCAAGCAGGAGTGGGCTCTCAGTCCTCGCCCCCCTCGTCCTCCTCCTCGGGCATCGTGAGCGCGAGGTCGTACAGGTGCGTGGTGATCTCATGCGTCTGCAGGAGCCGCACGACGAAGTCCTCTTCGGGCTCGAGCGCGCTCACGTCGAAGGTGGCCTCGAGTGCCTCGTTGCCGGCGCTGGTGCCCGAAGGCCCTTCCGCGTGCAGCATGAGGACCGGGTCGTCGTCGGTCTCGACCCAGCGGTAGAGCGCGATCGTCCAGTCGTGGGGCCCGTCGGGAGAGGTCCAGGCGATGTGGACCTCGGTCTCGGTGACCTCGGGCTCTTCCAGGGTGCCCGGCAGGAGCGGATCGGTGCCCGTCGGTTGCACTTCGAACGTCCACCGATCGTCGGTGGTCTCGAAGATCATCACGCCTTCGTACGTGCCGGCCGATACGGGTGCTTCGCCGGGCGGACCGTTGTAGACGACCGCCGCGCGTCCGTCGACCGTGGTCCACTCGGGGAGGACCGATGCGATGCCGTTCTCGAGGTAGAGATCGATGTTGCGGACCCGGTCGAGGGTCTCCTGCGGCACGTCCGTCGGTGCGAGCAGGGTGATTTCGGGAATCACCTCGGTGTCGTCCGGATCGGCGCTGGTATGCACGTAGTGATGGACCAGCGACATGTCGACACCGGTGATCTCGGTGACCACGGGCCCCGCCGGACCGGGGTCGTCTTCCGAGCACGCGAGGGTGCCGGCCGATAGCGCGGCAAGGGTTACCAGCAGCGTGTGGTGTGTCCGGCGTGAGTTGCGCATGGTGATGCTCCGTGCAGAAGGGCTCGTAAGATCGTCTCGCTCACTGTATGGACGACCCATGCCCTCGAATTCTGACAGAGCGACCGACGGTCCGACGTCAGGGATGGCCCCCCAGGTCGATCTGGGTGCGTGTAGCCTGAGCCGAAAGCGTCACCAGGGAGTCGAGGCCGGTCGATGCGCGTACCACGCGCACGCGCAATACGGCCTGCGGCACACGCACATGGTAGGTGCGGGAGCCCTGCGACCGGTCCGTGATCTGCACCCCCGACGGGCGCACGAGGAGTTCGGTGGCGTCGTCCGCAGCGACGACGTGCACGAGCGCGTCGGTGGAGCGCTCGACGGTTACGTAGCGAGGCGCGTCGGCACCGCGGATCTCGAGGCGCAACGTGGGGGCGGAGGTCGCGAAGGCGGTCGTGGCGCCGTCCGGCGGCGTCGATGCTTCGACCGACGGCTGATCGGCACCGAGGCCGATGCGGTCGAGCATCCAGCCGCGGGCCGGACCCGCGACCAGGGCCACCGCGAGCACGACCGAGGCCGCAGCCAGCCAGCGGCGCGCCGGGCGCCGATGTCGCGCCGGTGGGATGGGCGCCAAGGTGTAGTCGGCGCGGGCGGGCGGTGGGGCGTCGTGTGCCTCGAGCCACGCCCTCACGCGACGGTCGCGCGCCTCGATGGTCTCGAGCCTGTCGCGGCACTCGGTGCAGGCCGAGAGGTGGTCGCGCAGGGCGGCGGTCTCATCGGGCCCCGACTCTCCGTCGACCAGGCGGAGCAGCGCCGCGTCGTCGGCGTGTCTCGTGCGGTTCATGCCTCTCCTCCGCGGGCGAGCAGCGCCCGTTCGAGCTTGTCGAGGGCACGATGGATCAGCGTTCCGACCGATCCGGTCGTAGTGCCGAGCGCATCTGCGATCTCTCGGTGTTTGAAGCCCTCCTCTCGCATGAGAAGGGCGGTACGTTCGTTTTCACGGAGCGCGGCCAGCGCGCGCCGGAGTCGGGCGCGGTCCTCCTGCCTCTCGACCTCGCCGTGCGGGTCGGGCGCGGGCGACGGCATGGGCACGCGACCGGGGTGGCGCTCGAGCAGCCGTTCGTGCGTGCTGCGCGTGCGGTGAAGGTCACGGAGCACGTTCAGCCCCGTGGTGAAGAGCCAGGAGCGGACGGCGCGGCCCTCGGCGAGGGGCCCGTTCTGCTGCAGGCGCAGGAAGGCTTCCTGCACCACGTCGCGCGCCGTCGTGGGATCTCCGCACTGGCGTGCGAGATAGCGAAAGAGCTCGTCGTGGTGCTTCCGGAACGCGTCTTCGACATTCATGCTCCGGCGTCAGAAGCTGATGCGGACGGCGATCGTCGGGGTGGGCCGGTCGAGGCCCGGCGAGAAGCGCCCGAAGCCCAGCGGCTGCTCACACACCGGCGAGATGAGCTCCGCTCCCTGACAGGTGCCGGCCCGATAGGCCGAAGGATTCTCGCGCCCGAGCAGATTGCGCACGGCGCCGCTCAGCTCCCAGTCGACGGACCCCGTCGTGGCCCGCCAGTGCGCACGCAGATCGAGCGACACGTAGGCGGGGGCGCGGGCGTAGGCGTAGCGTTCGGGACTCTGCGCGTCCGGAGGCGGTGCGACGCATGGTCCCGGCTCGTCGGGGCAGGCCGCGCCGGGCGCCCGGACGAGCGGCCAGCCGCTTTCCCACATGGCGTCGATGCCGACGTCCAACGCCCCCCCCAGGGACGTGGTGAAGGCGAGATCGAAGGCGTGCGGTCGTTCGGCCGGCGAGGTCCACGGTTCGACCTCGCCGCCTTCGAAGGTCGAGCGAACGCGGCTGTAGTGGGCGCTCGCCTGCACGTTCGGCGGCCGCCAGACGAGCCCGACTTCGTACCCGCGGCCCCGTTCCGTGCCGGTCTCGTCGCCCTGGACCGCGGCGGGCCAGGGGGCGCCGTCGGCGAGCCCCGCCACGCCCGAGAGCCGGAACCCTTCGACGGTCCGCCCCCAGAGGGTGGCACGGGCCACGAGGTCTGGTGTGAGCAGTACCTCCGCCGCGATCGACCGCGACCACGACGTCAGCGCCTTCTCATGCTCGTCGGCGAGCACCCAGAAGTGGCCCGACGTGAGCGCGGGACCGAGAGACACGCCGGGGGTGAAGGGGTAGACGAACTGCCGGCTCACGCCGGAGGCGGCCTCGAGCACGAGCCGCTCCACCGGAGACCAGGAGACCCGACCCGACGGACGGATCACGGCCACGTCGAGTGCGGGGTCCGTGTGAAGGTCGGCCGCGACGCCGCCGGCCAGCTGGAGGTCACCGACCGTGCCGCGGGCCTCGAGCCAGGCCAGCCCGCGCTCCAGCTCGACCTCGCCGCTCGCCCCGGGCAGCGCCCGCTCACGGGCCTCGAGCGAGAACTGGCTGAGCGACTGCCGGATCCACTCGTACCCGACCGTCCAACCCCACGCCTCGCCGGCGCGATTTCGCTCGAGCGTCGCACGCACCGTCCGGTGGCGGAGGGCCACGTCGCTGTGGTCGAGCACCGGCGTGCCGGAGATGCGCACGAAGTGGTACCACGGCTTGGGGCGCGTGTGGGCTTCGTGGTCGACCCGTCCGAGGCGGAGCGTGAGGCGAGCCGGTCCGAGGTCACGCTCGGCGGCGAGCCAGGCGGTGCGGTTGCCCCAGCGCCCGGCCGAAGTAGCCACGATGTCTCGCACGCCGCCGTCCAGGTGATCCTCTTCGGCGTGGAGCCCCCAGTCGAGGCGCGTGCCGTCGCCGCTCACCCAGTCTCCGCGTGCCGAGACGTCGGCGAAGTAGTAGTCCATCGGGCCGCCGCCCCCGCCGAATCCGTTGGCGAGACCGGGCAGGAGATCCCACCATGACCTGCGTGCGCTCGCGACCAGCCCCAGGCGATCGTCGAACCAGCGGTCTTCGGTTCGCACCGAGGCCGCGAGCGGGGAGAGCGATGCGGACGACGTGGGTCCGGGCCGGGCCGTCGCCGTGGACAGCTCGACGAGTCCGGCGGCGCCCACCGAGCGCGACGGCGGCTGCACGCCGGGGAAGAGCGCGACCGTACCGAGACTCTCGCTCGTGATGCCCGCCGCGAGCCCGCCGAGGTGGAGCGGATCGAAGAGCGGCAGGCCGTCGAGCAGCACGGGGGCCAGGCCCCAGGGGGCGCCGCGGGTCCAGAGCGTCGCCGCGAAATCGCCTCGCGACGACACCCCGGGAAGCCGCTGGAGTGCCCGGAAGACGTCGCTCTCGCCGAGGGCGCCGGTGCCGGGCAGGGCGCGTGGGTCGAGGCTGTGGGCGTCGACGACGCGTTCGGGCTCGATGCGTGGGGCGCGCTCTTCCGTCGCACCGGGGGCGTGCGACAACAGGCGCGGCGCCGAGGGCGACCACGAGGCAATGGCCCGAGGAACGCGGACGTCGACCGGCGCGAGCGTGACCGGAGCGAGCTCGAGGCCGACGCTCCGGTCGACGCGCCAGCTCGCCGGAACCTCGACCCAGAGGTCGGCGGTCCGGTACCCGAGCCGCTCCACTCGGAGCCGATAGGTACCCGGCTCCACCTGCTCGAACGCGTAGTAGCCACGTGCGTCGGTGAAGGCGCGCGCGACCTCGTTCGCGGTGACGTCGGTCGCCCCGGCGCCTCTTTCGCCATCGTTCCGAAGGAGCGACACGGCGGCGTCGGTGATGTGCCGTTCCGTCGTCGCGTCCACCACCCGACCCCGAAGTGTGCCGGGGCGCGCGGCTTCGCGATCCCGTGCCTCGACACCCGACCGACCCGCTTCGGCGTCCTGCGCCGGAAGCGCTGCGGGTGCGGCGCCGGCAACGGCCACGCACCACACCACGACGCCGAGCCGGGCAGCGCGCGGGGCGCGTCGGCCGGCTTCTCGGGCGGTCGCGGGTGGCATCGGCAGCTTCAGGTCGTTCACGGTGGTCGGGTGGATGACGAGGGTCGCTATCGGTGAGACGATCGGGCGGAGGGAATTCTGCCGCGACAGAATCGCGGGGGGTGACCCGTCTCACGGTAGAAGGCGGAACGCCGGACCACCAGCGACCCATCGTCGAGGATCCCATCATGCGTACGACCCCGAGCACCGCTCGCGCCCTCGTGCTGGCCTTCACGGTCACGCTTTCCTCCTGCGTGCCGACGGAATCCGTCGACATCGCACCGGGAGAGCCCGTGGTCGCCGAGAGCCCGGTCGCCGCGGACGCGGTGAAGGGATTGGTCGGCGGAGCCCTGGCCGGCTGGTGGCGAGCCTCGCACGACGTCGCGCCGGGCATGGCTCTCGCCACGGCGGCCGACGCGTTCTCCAGCTCGTGGCTGAACTTCGGCATGCTCGACGCGGGCCGTGAGCCCCGCGTGCCCCTGAACACCGACCCACTCTACGAGCGCAACTTCACGGCCCCGGCGTGGGGCCAGCTCTACCGCACCCTCGCGGCCGTCGCGCACGGGTTCGCCGCCCTCGACGCCGGTGTTGCGCTGGACTCGCCCGAAGACGAGCGACGTGTCCGGGCGGTCGGCCGCCTTCTTCAGGGCATGGCACTCGGAAGGCTCGCCGAGCTCTACGACGAGGCCTACGTGCTCGACGAGACGACCGACCTGGCGAACGCCTCGCTCCAGCCGTACGGCACGGTACGCGCGGCGGCTCTGACCCGTCTGGGCCAGGCCGTCGACCTCGCCTCGCAGGGCGGCTTCTCCGTGCCCGCCGAGTGGGTCGGTTTCCACGAGCCCCTCACCGCCGCGGAACTCGCACGCCTCGCACGCTCCTTCCGCGCGCGATTCGCGATGGCGACAGCGCGCACCCCCGCCGAGCGTGCAGCCGTGGACTGGAACCTCGTGCTGTCCGACGCTCGGGCGGGCATCACCCGCGACTGGGGCGGCTACTGGAGCGGAGACGCGGACGACGGGTGGACGTGGTCCATCGAGAAGCTGATCGGCGCCCACCCCGTGTGGACGAGGCAGGACTACCGGACCATCGGGCCGGCCGACGCGAGCGGCCGGTGGCAGCAGTGGATCAACGCACCGGCCTCGGAAAGGGTCCCCTTTGTCATCGACACCGACGACCGGCGTATTACCGACGAGACGGGGATGGGCGAGGGGCGGTACATGCGCTACTACGATGTCACCTATTTTCGACCGGACCGGGGGCTCGACCATTTCTCGCACTACGGCGACACGCGCTGGGAGCACTTCCTCGACGGGCGAGGCGACGGCTTCTACCCCGATTTCCTGGTCGACGAGCTCGCCTACATCGAGGCCGAGGCGCTCTACCGACTCGGCGACCGGGCCGGCGCGATGGCGATCGTGAACCAATCGCGCACGAACGGCGAGCTGCCGCCCTTCGCGAGCCCCTCGGCCAGGGCGCCGGGTGGCGAGCGGTGCGTGCCCAAGCGCCCGGACGGTACCTGCGGCGATCTGTGGGACGCGCTCAAGTACGAGAAACGTATCGAGCTCTACATGACCGGCGCCTTCACGGAGTACACGGACGACCGTGGATGGGGCGATCTCGTGCCCGGCACCTTCACGGCGTTTCCTCCGGTCGCCGGTAGCCTCGAGGCGCTCGTGTCCGAGATTCTCGGCGGACTCCTGCCGGTCGCGTCGGACCACGCGGCCCCCACGCGCCTCAAAGCGCTCCTCGACGCGTACGGTTCGTACGACCGTTCGCAGGCCCGCGACCCGTTCGCGTTGAACGGTGGTTGATGCTCGGCTCCGTGCCGCCTATGCTGAGCTCCCTTCGAACCCTCGATCCTCGACCGACGGATGATTCATCGATGAAGCATGTGCTCGCCCGCGTCGCCACGCCCTCGGTCCGATCGGTCCGATCGATCGTCTCGGCGGTGGCCCCGGTTTTCGTCGCCGTGCTGCTCCTGGTCGCCGGGGCCGCACCCGCCGCGGGCCAGGGTGGGGCTCTGGAGGTCCGGGTGTCGTCGGGCGGCACGCCCATCGCGGAAGCCACGGTGAACGTCATCTTCATGGGCCGCCTGTTCCATCGCGCCGGCACCAACGACGCCGGCATCATGTCGATCGCGGCGCTCCCGGGTGGCACCTACAATGTGCGGGTCGAGGCGCTCGGGTACGCCACACACCTCGAGGAAGACGTGCGCGTCGAGCTCGACCAGCGACGCGTGCTCCTGGTCGAGATGGAGGAGCAGGCGATCGAGCTCGAGGGGATCACCGTCCAGAGCGAGCGCACGCGCATCGAACGCGAGAACACCGAGTTCAGCACCCGCATCGATGACATTGCGATCAAAATGCTGCCGCTCGCGCACGACGCCCGCGAGATCGTGGCGCTTACGCCGGGCGCGCGGCCCGGGCACGTCTGGGGGGGCGCGAGCTTCCAGGCGAACAGCTACCGCATCGACGGCCTCTCGGCGAACCATCCGGGCATGGGGGGCGACCTCCTGCAGCCGAGCGTGAGCTGGATCGACGAGATTCATGTGCGCGGGCTCGGGGCCGGTGCCGAGTACGGGGGATTCCAGGGCGGGCTCATCGACGTGGTGACGAAGCGCGGCACGAACGAGTTCGAAGGCATGTTCCGTACGAACTTCGAGAACGGCGCGCTGAATGCGTCGAACCTGTCACGCACCGAGTCGGGCCTCGAGGTCGCCGACCGCTACGACGTCGAGGCCGAGGTGCGCGGCCCGTTGATCGAGAACGTGCTGCACTACTATCTCTCGGGCTCGCGCATCGAGCAGTCGCAGCAGACGCTCAACCACCTGCGCCAGTTCGAAGACCGCCTGGCGCCGATCGCCGAGGAACGCACCGAGCACAAGCTTTTCGGCAAGGTCAACTGGGCCCCGCGGCCGACGCACGAACTCACGGTCTCCGGGGCGTACACGGACGTGCGGGCCGACAACTACGGCCTCTCGGGCTACGAGGCGCCCGGTGCGGGGTGGCGCTATTCGTCGCCGACGTGGTTCCTGAACGCCTCCTGGCGCTCGTTCGTCGGGCAGTTCGGCGTGGTCGAGGCGCGGGCGAACCACTTCTCGAACGACGAGAGGCACGACGCCTACCAGGGGCCCGACGTGCCCGGCATCAGCACCTTCGCGCTGACGCCGCCCTACAACGCCTTCCTGAACAACCCCTACACCCTGAGAAGCGCGCCGTCGAGCAGCGCCGTGGGGGTCTCGGGCACCTTCCGCATTCCGACCGGCTCGGTGGAGCAGGTGTTGCGGGTCGGGCTCGACCACACCCGTGGAAGCTTCCTGAACCGGCGGATCCGGAACGGCAATCTGACCTGGCTGCCCACGAACTCCAGCTCGTTCGTGCCCGACGATCCGGACACCTGGAACTCGTTCACCTGGATCCCCTCGCAGTGGGGCGGCGAGGTGAACCTCGACGCCGACGTGCAGAACACGGCGGCGTACGTGCAGGCGGCGCTGAACCTGGGCCCACGCCTCGTGATCACGCCCGGGCTCCGGTGGAACCAGTGGAAGGGGTTCCTCACGCCGCGCGACGGGCCGCGCTTCCAGGCGGTGGAGGACATGGCCATCGATCCGCGAATCGGCGTGTCCTTCGCGCTCGACCGTGACGCCACGCTCGTGGTGAAGGGTCACTGGGGCCACTTCCACCAGGACCTGGTCTCGCAGATGTTCGACCGCGCGGCGGGCTCGGACGTCTTCACCGACGAAGAGATCTGGTACTACTGGGGGGATCCCTTCTCGGACCCGGCCACCAGCTTCACCGAGGCGGAGCGCGATGCGCTCGCCGCGCAGAACATCTTCCGGCGCGAGAGCGTGGTCGCCTACAACGAGACCGGCCGGGTCGAGAACTACAAGCAGCCCTACGTCGAGCAGTGGCTCGTCGCCGTCGAGAAGCAGTTCGGGTACGGCGTCAAGGCCGAGGCGCTCTATACCCGGCGTTCCAACCGCGACATGGTCGCGCTGGTCGACCTCAACCGGGCCTCGAACTACACGCGCTTCCCGAGGGTCCGCGTCTTCGACGCGAGCAACCAGCTGCTTCCGTTCTCGGGGGGCAGCGTCTTTCTCGAAGAGGTCTACCTGCCCAACCACGCGCTGCTCGAGCGCCTGCGGTTCTGTGCGGCCAACACCGACGTCTGTGGGCCGATTCCGAACATGACCTTCGCCGACACGGCGAGCCTGAGCTGGAACCCGGACTACGTGCTGACGACGGCGCCCGACGCGAAACGAGAGTTCGGCCAGTTCCAGTTCACGCTCGAGATCGCGCAGCCCCTCTGGGGCGCCTCGGTCTCGTTCGTGGTGACCGAGCTCGAGGGCAACCTCGACAACGTGACGGGCTACGTCGAGCCGGACGAGCTCACCCCGGGTCCCTACGTCTGGGTGAATGAGAGCGTCAACGCCTACGGCACGCTCGAGAACTTCGCCGACCAGGAGCTCAAGGTCTCGGCCTGGGGGAACCTCGGTGAGCGGACCCGGGTCGGGGCATTCTGGACCTGGCGCACCGGCGACCACTATTCGCCCCGTCTGCGTCTCTCCGGGTGGGGCTTCAACCGCTTCCGCGTGAACACGGGCGCCGCGACGGTCAGTCCCAGCGGTGGTATCACCCTCACGAACCCCGGAGAGGAGCTGCCGCTCGGGCCCTTCCAGGCGGTCGAGGGGCAGCACGTGTTCGTGGGTCCTCGTGGCAAGCCGACGCTTCAGCGCCGGGGCGTCATCGATGTCCGTGTCGAGCACATGCTCGAGTTGCGGGGCTCCGAGGTCGGGCTTTCGCTCGAGGCCTTCAACCTCTTCGGCGACGAGTCGATCACCGAACTCCAGACGATGGTCAACAACGGGCCCGACTACTGGTACTATCTCGATCGCCCGCCGACAGGGGTGCCGTCGAACGAGTACTATCAGGCGCCGACGGAGCGCGTGCGGCCGCGCTCGTTCCGGCTCGGAATGGCGGTGTACTTCTGACCTGCCGCCCTGCCGCGCTTACGGCGCGGCAGGGCCCTTGGGTGCCCGCGCGCGCCACAGGTAGTAGGCCGGGGTGCCCAGAAGCACCACCGCCAACCCCAGGAACGCGCGGCCCGGCTGGACGAAGAGCGTGTTGAGCACGATGGCGGCCGCCGCGACGACGAAGAGCGCCGGGGTCACCGGATAGCCCGGCACCCGGAAGGGGCGGGGCCGATCGGGCTGCCTGCGCCGGTACACGAAGATGCTGGCCGCGCCGAGCGCGTAGAAGATCCAGCCCACGAAAACGACGTAGGTGAGCAACTGTTCGAAGGTGCCACTCAGCGCGAGGACCATCGCCCACGCGGAGCTCGCCACGATCGCGAAAGCCGGCGTGCCGAACTCGCGATGCACTTCGGCCAGGCTCCGGAAGAAGACGCCGTCGCGTGACATCGCCCAGTACACCCGCGGGGCCGTGAGCGTGAGTCCGTTCGCGGCGCTGAACATCGACAGCAGGATCGCGAGGGTGATCAGCACTCCCGCCGTGGGGCCCATCAGCGCGGTGACCGCGTCGGACGCGATGGCACCCGAACCCATGGCGGTTTCCATGTCGAGCGCCGACACGTAGCCGACGTTGGCCAGCAGGTAGATCGCGATGAGAGCGAGCGTGCCGAGCGCGATGCCCCGCGGGAAGTTCCGCTGCGCGTCGACCGTCTCGCCGGCCGAGAAGGTCACGTACTGCCAGCCTTCGTACGCCCAGAGCACCCCGATCATGGCGACGCCCACGCTCGAGAGCACCTGCAGCGAGCCGAGGCCCGAGGCCCCCTCGCCGCCCGCCGCTCCGGACGCCACCGCCGCCGCGGATGCGTCGCCCGCCCCCGATCCCCCCAACGCGATCAGGAGCACGCTCATCAGCAGGATCGCGCCGACCTTGAGCAGCGTCGTCCAGTTCTGAAGCGCCGCCCCCCGACGCGTGCCGAGCACGTTCACGACCGCCACCGTCGCGATCATGAGCAGCGGCACGACCTTCACCCCGACGGCGCCGAGCGGCACGAGCGCCTGCAGGTACGAGGTGAAGGCGACGGCCAGCGTCGCGACCGACCCGCTGCTGATGACGAAGAAGAGGGTCCAGCCGTAGAGGAACGCGGGCAGCGGGCCGAAGGCGTCGCGCACGTAGACGTAGAGCCCGCCGGCCTCGGGGTCCGAGGCGCCCAGCTCGCCATACGTGAGCGCGCCCAGCAGCGAGAGCACCCCGGCCGCGAACCACACGAAGAGCGCGAGCCCGAGCCGCCCGTCGGTCTGCACCAGCACGGTGGAGGGCACGATGAAGATGCCGGAGCCGATCACCGTGCCCACGACGATGAGCACGAGGTCCTTCAGGCGGAGCGTGCGCTCCAGCCCACCGCCGCGGGGCCCCGCCGCACCGTCGGTCATCGGAGGTCCGCGTACAGGAAGAAGTCGTAGATCGAGCGCGAGATCTGCGCGATGGCGCGCTCGCGCGTCGGAATGTCGGCCTCCGATTCCTTCACGAACGCCACCACGGCGACGTGACCGCGCCCGTAGGGCAGGGTGATCACGCCGACGTCGTTGGTCGTGCCCCCGATGGTGCCGGTCTTGTGCGCCACGTCGACCCCGCGCGGCAGAAGCCCCTTGATGCGCTCCTGGCCGGTCGTGCTGCGGGTCATGATGTCCAGCAGCTGCGCGCTGCTTCCGGCGCTCAGAATCTCACCGCGTTGGACCATGGCCAGAAGCGCCGCCATGTCTCGAGGGGTCGAGGTGTCCTTGGCGTCCACGTCGAAGGCGCGCGCGGCGGCTTCCCTTGCCTCGGGCGAGACCTGCTCCGCCAGGGCGTCGAAGGCGTCGGGGGCGATGTCGTCGGAGGGCAGGTCGGGAATTCCGATCCAGTCGGCGATCAGCCGCACCGTGGGCCGGTCGACGCGTATGCCTTCGAGCCCGAGGGCGCGCATGTGCGCCGTGACCGCCGTACCACCGCCGGCGGCCTTCAGCACGAGGTCGGTGGCGCTGTTGTCGCTGATCAACAGCATCAGCTCGACCAGGTTGATCATGGGCAGCGTCACGCCCGGGTGGTCGAAGAGGCTCGTGAGGGTGCCGCTACCCGGATGCAGGTCGCCCGACTGCAGCGTGACGAGGCTGTCGAGCCGCAGCTCACCGCGGTCGACCATGTCGAAGATGCGGACCGCGATCGGCACCTTGTAGGTGCTGGCCATCGGGAACGCTTCGGTGCCGTTCAACTCGACCGAGTGCCCTGACTCCAGGTGCACGGCGGCGACCCCCACGGTGCCGCCCGCGATCTCGGCGAGTCGCTCGATCTCCGCCTGAAGGCGGGTGAGTGGGGATTCCTCTGTCTGGGCCGAAAGCCCTGCGGGCGCGGCGAGCGCGACGGCCGTGAGGACGATCGGAACCAGCCTCGGAATCCTGGAAGCTCGGTGGGCGAACATGGCGACGGGTCTCCTGGATCGTTCGGGGATCGCGAGGGCGGGCCCGCTCGGGGCGCGGGCGCATGGCGTAAGCGCTTGGTGTTAGACGCTGAGCGTCTCCGAGCGCACGGTCAGATCATCGATGCGGTCGAGGTCGAGGTCGACGCCGAGCCCCGGCGCGTCGAGCGGTACGGTGACCATGCCCCGGTCCATCGTCCACTCGGGCCGGACGATGTCCTGGGCCCAGTAGCGCGCGCTCGGCGAGAGGTCACCGGGAAGGGTGAAGCCGGGCAGCGAGGCCAGCGCAACGTTGTAGGCGCGGCCGATCCCGCTCTCGAGCATGCCGCCACACCAGACCGGCACCCCGCGCGAGCGGCACAGATCGTGGATTGCGAGCGACGCCGTGAATCCCCCGACACGCCCCGGCTTGATATTGATGATGCGGCCGCTGCCGAGCGAGAGCATGTCCTCGGCACGGTCGAGGCCGGTGATGGATTCGTCCAGGCAGATCGGCGTACGAAGGGCCCGCTGGAGCTCGGCGTGCCGCACGAGATCGTCGTGCGCCAGCGGCTGCTCGATCATCATGAGCCCGAGCTCGTCGAGGCGGGCGAGGTGCGGCGCGTCGGCCAGGGTATAGGCCGAGTTCGCGTCGGCCATGAGCTCGGGATCGGGGCCGACGGCTTCCCGCACGGCGCGAACGAACTCGACGTCCGAGCCGGGCATGATCTTGATCTTGACCTTCCGGTACCCTTCCGCGAACGCGGACTTCGCCTTGTCGACGAGGCGCTCGGGCGAGTCCTGAATGCCGAGCGAGATACCGGTCTCGATGTGCGTTCGCTCGCCGCCGATCGCGCGCGCCAGCGGCTCGCCGCGGAGCTCGGCGTAGAGGTTCCAACACCCCATCTCGACCGCCGCGCGGGCCATGTTGTGACCTCGCACCCCGACCTGGAGCGCCTCGTGCACCGCCGCCGGCGTGTCGAAGGCGTGCCCGAGCACCCGGGGCGCGAGCCACTCGCGAATCGCGAGCCAGGCCGTATCGATCGTCTCGGGGCTGTAGTTGGGCTGTTCGCCGGCGACGCACTCCGACCACGAAACGTGGCCCTCCGACCCGGTCAGTTCGAGGAGCGCGATCCGCCGTTCGGTGACGAGCCCCGACGAGATCTTGAACGGCTCGCGCAGTGGCAGGCGGATCTCGCGAAGGGTGATCTCACTCAGGCGAATCATGCAGCCTGGCCTCCGTCGTCGATTCGGGTCATGAGGTAGCCGCAGCTGCCGTCGGGTTCGCGCTGGAACCCGCCCACCGCGTAGCCGAGCTCGTGAAGGCCGAGGAAGGCGGCCCGGGTACCCCGGCGCCAGCAGGCGGCTTCCTCGAGGGACGCCGATTGAACGGCCTGAATGTCGGGCGGAACACGCACGCAGACCACGGGCGCGGCGTCGCGGGCCGCTGTCAGGTCGACGTCGTCCGGCGCGCCGGCGTTCACCACCGGGGCGCCGAGGGCGCTCGGAGCGCGCCGCCCGTTTCGTTCGCTCCCGCCGATGCCGGTGTCCCAACCCACCACGAACCGGTCCGTGCCGAGCCCGCGATGCAGCGGGCTGTCGGTGACGCCGTACATGTCGGGTACGTATTCGATCACGCGCGCGCCAAGACGGTTCAGGTTGAGGTGGGCGTTGCGCGCCACCAGCGGGTCGAAGGTCCAGTAGATGATCTCGACGTGGAGTCGGCGCAGCGTCGACCGCTGAAACTCCTTGAGACGCCGGCCGATGCCCTGGTTCCGAACGTCGCGGCGCACCGCGAGCATGTCGGACCAGTGCACCACGCGCCCTCCCTCTTCGACGCCGGTCAGACCGAAGACGAATCCGAGCAGCGTGCCGTTCTCATCGAACGCGCCGGCGGTCACCCCGCCGATGCGCTGGCCCACCTTGAGGAGCGCGAGCGGCACCACCTCGCTGAAGTCCTGGCCCCAGGTCTCCTTCTGGAGCGCGACGCAAGCCCGATACTCGTCGAGCGTGCGCAGCGGGCGGACGATGATCGAAGGCGAATCGCGATCGTCCCGGTCTTCGCCCTCGGTCGAGGTCGCGCCCCTTTCGGCCGAAGCGTGTTCGTAGGACCCGCGGTCTTGTGGGGGCATGGCACTGGAGGGCAGGGGGGAATCGGGGGCGACGGACCGCCGGGTCAGTCCCTGTCGGGAACGCCCTGATATAGCGATCGCAGTGGCATACGGCAAGGTATACCATTTTCTTCAGGGCGAGTCTCGCCCGGACGTCACTTGCCGCGAACCCGACCCCCGACGTAGCGTGGTCCGCATTCGGGTATGCCGCTCCGGTGTACCATCGCCCGACGCCACGAGGGGCCATGAGCGACACCACGAGCAGCGATCGAATGACCGAGGCCTACGAGCAGCTCCGGGAGCTCATCGTCTGGGGTCGCCTGGCTCCCGGCACGCGCATCATCGAGCGTGACCTCGCCCGCAGGCTGGACATCAGTCGCACGCCGATCCGGAGCGCCCTTCAGCGGCTGCAGCAGGAGGGCTACGTCACCGCGCTCGGGTCGGGCCGCCAGGCACGGCTCTCCGTCTCGCCGCTCACGATCGGCGACGCGCGCGAACTGTTCGCCATCGTCGCCACGGTCGAGGGGCTCGCCGGACGATTCGCGGCGCGGCTCGACGCGGCCCCGCGGGCCGAACTGGTGCGCCAACTCAGGCGCCTGAACGCGAACCTGCTCGACGCGGCGGAAGGCGAACGCCCCGACCCCACCTTCATTTTCGAGTTGGATCGGGACTTTCACCGAAGCTACGTCGAGGCCGCCGCAGGGCCCCGGCTGCTCGCGTTGCACGACGCGATCAAGCCCCAGGCCGAACGCTACAACCGGCTCTACACGACCGCCCTCGTGAGCGAGATCCGGACCTCGGTCGAAGAGCACAACGAGATCATCGAGGGCATCGCCGCCGGAGACCTCGAGCGTGCTGAACAGGCCGTGCGCACCAACTTCCGAAATGCGGCCGAACGGCTGAGCGCGATCATCGCCACCCTGGGCGAACGCGGCAGCTGGTAGGAAGACCCTTGCGGCCCCGAGGGGCGAGTCGTAGGTTGCCGCTTTGGTATACCAAATAGAGGGGTTTTTTGATGTACCAGAGGCCCCCCCGGCGTGGCGCGCACCGCCCGCTTCCGCCGGTCCGGGAACGTTCTCCTTACTGGAGGTAGCCATGCGGCACCGTGCACGTCCTGCCGAGAGGCGATCCGATGCTATCGAGCCCGGGGCTCGCCGAAGCTGGCGACCCTGGCTCGCGGCGCTCGTCGTTCCGATCCTTGCGATGGCACTGTCCGAGCCGGCCGTCGCCCAGCAGGGCACGGTGACGGGCGTGGTCGTTGCAGAGCAGTCGCTCCGCCCCATCGTGGGGGCACAGGTGACGGTCAGGGGCACCGAGATCGGTGGCCTCACCGACGCCGGGGGGCGCTTCAGCCTGACCGGCGTACCGTCCGGCGAGATCGAGCTGCAGGTGCTGATGCTCGGCTACCGGACCACCACGGTCGCGGTCCAGTCGGGCGCGACCGACGTGCGCATCACCCTCGCCGAGACGGCGATCGAGCTCGACGAGATCGTCGTCACGGGTACGGCCGGAGGACAGCAGCGGCGCGCGCTCGGCAACTCGATCGCGTCGCTCGACGCCGCCGAGGTCGCCGAGACCGCACCGATTCGCTCGGTCCAGGACATGATCAACGGCCGCGCCGCGGGCGTGGTCGTGATGCCCGGAACCGGCATGGTCGGAAGCGGGTCCCGGATCCGCATTCGCGGCACCTCGACTTTCTCGCTCTCGAGCGAGCCGCTGATCTACGTCGACGGCGTGCGCGTGAACAACGAGACCGGATCGGGCATCAGCGTTCAGGCCTTCGGTTCGGGCGTCGTGTCACGGCTGAACGACTTCGACCCCGACCAGATCGAGAGCATCGAGATCCTGAAGGGCCCGGCCGCCGCCACGCTGTACGGCACCGAGGCCGCGCGGGGCGTGATCAACATCATCACGAAGAAGGGCGCACCGGGTGCGCCGCGCTTCTCGATGAGCGTGAAGCAGGGCATCAACCGTTTCGACGACTATGTCGGACGGCTGCCGGTGAACTACTGGAAGGACCCGAGCGGCACGGTCCGCTCGGTGAGCGTCGCGCAGGACGCCGAAGACGCGGGTCGGCCTCTGTTTCGCGACGGCCACGTACAGGGCTACTCGCTCAACATGAGCGGTGGCGGTGACGGCATTCGCTATTTCCTCGCGGGTGACTTCAACCGCGACCAGGGTGTCGAGTTCACCAACCAGAAGGAACAGTACAGCGGTCGCGCCAACGTGCAGATCACCCCGAACGACGAGTTCGACGTCGCGGTGAGCACCGGCTACACGCAGAGCGACATCGACCTGAGCTGCGAGGCGGGCTGCGGAGGCACGATGTGGACGACCGTGTTCTCGACCCCCGCGAACCTGCCCGAGTACCGCTGCCAGACGAGCCCCGGCTACGGGTGTGATTTCTGGGCCGGCACCCGCAGCGGGCCCTCGTTCATCTACCACGAGCGCGACATGCGGCAGTCGGTGGACCGCTTCACCGGAAGCGTGCAGCTCAACTGGCGGCCCACCGAGTGGTTCACGAACCGGCTCACGATGGGCACCGACGTGACGCAGGAAATGAATCTCGAGCTGATGCCCTACCTCGCCAACGACACGCTCCGCTACTTCTGGGGCGAGACGACCGGCAACGGCTACCACTATCAGACGCGCCGCGACCAGACCTACAACACCTACGACTATGTGGGCACGGCGCAGTTCGACCTCACGCCCTCGCTGAACAGCTCGACCTCGTTCGGAATCCAGTACTACACGCGACACATCGAGTTTCTGGGCGCGCAGGGCAACGAGTTCGCGGGGCCCGGCCTCACGACGATCGACGCGGCGGCGCTCAAGCCGTACGCGGGCAGCGACTACCTGGACAACAACACGCTCGGCTTCTACGTGCAGGAGGTGCTCGGCATCAACGACCGGCTCTTCCTGACCGGCGCCGTGCGCGTGGACAACAACAGCGCCTTCGGCTCGGACCTCGACTTCGTCACCTATCCGAAGGCGAGCCTGTCCTGGGTACTCTCCGAAGAGCCCGCGGTGATGGATGCGTTCCCGGACTTCCTGAACACCTTCAAGCTGCGCCTCGCCTACGGGCACTCGGGCACGCAGCCGGTGGCGCTTTCGGCGCTCCGGACCTTCGCGCCCGTGACGGGTCCGGGTGGTACGCCCGCCGTCACCCCCTCGACGCTCGGCAACCCCGAGCTCGGCCCCGAGCGCGGCGAGGAGATCGAGGCGGGCTTCGACGCGAGCTTCCTCGACGACCGCGCGGGGCTCGAGTTCACGTACTACCACACCCGCACGAAGGACGG
>CBFGQV010000009.1:0-20227 GCA_965651045.1 uncultured bacterium | reverse complement strand
TTCTTCACGTTCCCTTGCGATTCTATGGGGCGATGAGACGCGCGCATCGATCCCCAACTGGAGCCATCGGAACATGATTCTTCGATCGCCGCACGCTGCCGGAACATTGATTGCCCTCGTGGCCCTGCTCGCTCCGAGCGCCGCCGTGGCGCAGGGCGGGCCCCCGCCCATCGTTCGCGAAGCCATCGACGCCACGATCGAGATGCTCGAGGCGTCGGACCGCGCCTCGCTCGATCGCTACGTGGCCGAACGCCTGGACGCCCCCTACCGCGCGGCCCTCGGCGACACTGCGGCCGATCACCTCACGGCCCTGCGCGACGCGGTTCGCGGATCGACCGGCGACATCGGCGTCGAACGCGTGGACGACGATCTGTTGTTGCAACTGAGCGGCGCCGCGCGCGTCACGGTGCGCATGCGCCTGGACGAGTCGACGGGTCGGGTCGGGTTGCTCGAACTCGTCGGCCGAGAGGAGGCGGACTCCGGTCCCGGCGACCCCCGCATGGTGCGTCTTCGTGCGATCGAGAGTCTGGGCGGCACGCTGAGCCCCGACGTCTTCATCGCCGAGCACGTGAGCCCCGACCTGGTCCGCGCGCTGGGCGATCGCCTGCGCCCCGTGCTCGACTCCATCGCCCGCGCCGCGAGCGCGAGCATGCAGCTCGCGACCGGCCCCGCGCCCGACGGTCGCGCCGTTCGGTTTTCGTTTCGGGGCGGCGCGAACCTCGACGTCGACGTGACGGTCGACGAACGAGAGCCGCACCTGATCGTCGGGCTCGAGCTTGTACCGGTCGAGGCGGGCGGCCGAGGGCCCGCCGAGTCGGTCACGCCCGATCGCCTTCCGGCGGTTCTCTCCGAGCTGGAGTCCGGGGGATTCGCGGGTGCGGCGCTGGTCGTCCGGAACGGCGAGGTCGTGCACCGGCAGGCCTACGGCGAGGCTGATGCCGGGTCCGGGCGCGCCAACCGGCCCACCACGGTCTTCGACCTCGGCTCGCTGCCCTTCGATTTCACGGCGGGTGCGGTGTACCGCCTGGCCGAACTCGGACGCATCGGGCTCGACGACCCCATCGCCCGCTACCTGCCCGACGTGCCCGCCGACAAGCGCTCGTTGACGGTGCGGCACGTGCTCGAGCACCGGTCCGGGCTGCCCAACTTCCATCACCTGCCGGGCGACCCCGACCCCGACCTGACCTGGATCGACCGAGAAGAAGCCGAGCGCCGCATTCTGGCCATGCCGCTGCTCTTCGAGCCCGGCTCCGAGCGGGCGGTCTCGCACTCGTCCTACGGCCTGCTCGCCGCGATCGTGGACCGCGTCGCACCCGGCGGGTATGCGGGGTTCCTGCGCACCGAGTTCTTCGAGCCGGCGGGCATGACCCGCACCGGGTTCTACGGCGACGACCTGGGCCTCGGCGCCGAAGCCTTCGCCGAGGGGCGGGGCTTGCAGGCGTCGGAGCCCAACACCCCGCCCAACTGGGGCCCGACCTCGTGGCTGATCATGGGCAGCGGCGGCATGGTCTCGACGGTCGACGACCTGCACCGCTGGGCGACCTATATGCGCGACTCCGGGGTGCTCACCGGCGAGCGGCGCGAGGCGTTCCTCGCTCGCCCCGTCGTGGTCGGCGGCAGCGAGCGGGGCTTCGCCGCGATCATGGCGTGGAACGCCGCCGACGACTCGGCGGTCTACCTGCTCACGAACACGGGCGGGCCCACCTCGCCCATCGGCGACGTGGTTCGCGGCGTGATGCGGTGGGCCGTGGGGGGGTGAGGGCGGGCCCCGCCCGGCCCCCGCTTGTGCGCCGGAACGGAGGGGCGCATGCTCGGTGAGCCTCTCTCGCACAGGAATCGCTCATGGACGCCATGGCCCGCATCGCCGAGGTTTCCGCCGCCGCGACCGCGGCCGGCATCAATCCCTGGCTCGCGGCGCTGACGCTCGTCGCGCTCGCGCACGTCGGATGGATGGAGCTCGGTGCCTTGCCATTCATCGGCGCCGAACTGGGCGACCCGGCGATACTCGCCGCCCTCGCGCTCGCGTTCGTGGTGGAGCAGGTCGCCGACAAGGTGCCGGCCCTGGATCACCTGTCCGACCTGGTCCATCTGCCCATCAAGCCGGCCGCCGCGATGGCGCTCGCGGTCGCGGTGGCCGCCCCCCAGGACCCGTCGCAGCTCGGTCAGTACGCCGTGCCTCTGGCGATCGCGGCGGCCGGGGTGGGGCTCCTCGCGCATCTGGGCAAGGCCGGCGTGCGGGCCGGGAGCACCGCGACCACGGCGGGCGTCGCCAACCCCGTTCTGAGCGTGTTCGAAGACCTCGGCGTCGTAGTCATGATCGTCGCGGCCGTGGTGGTGCCGCTCCTGGCGCTGGCCGTCGTGGTCGTGGCGCTCGGGCTGGCGGTCCGGGGCGTGGCGCGACTGGTACGGCGGCGGCGAAGCCGCGCCGCGGCGCCCGGCGCTACGGCTGGCCCATAGCGGCGGGGGGCGGGTCGGCGGGGGGAACGAACCAATCGAGCGGGCGCCTGCGCAGACGCACCCAGAGCAGTTTGCCGAGCCTTCGGCCCTCGCGAAACCCGACCTGACGGGACTCGAGGGCCATCGTCAGGCTGAGTCCGAAGCTCACGACGAAGTTCACGAAGCCGATCAGCGACACGCCGAGCGCCACCTGGAGCGCGAACGCGAGTGGCACCGCACCCCCCAGAAGGTCGATCGCCGCCCCGAACTCGGCCGAGGCGAAGGCGACGTGTCGAATCTCGAGCGGCAGCCCGAGAATCGTGCCCAGCGTGCCCGTCGCCCCGAGTCCGAAGCCCAGAAACACGTTGCCCGCGAGGGCGCCCACCTTGGCATCGAACGTGTCGGCGAGGCGCGGCGCGCGGTCGTGCCCGAAGAGGCGGGTCGCGAGCGGGTGATGGGCGACCCGGTCACGAATGCCGTGGTTCGCGTTCCAGTTGTCGACCCACCCCGCGACGAGGCCGGACGCGAACAGCAGCACGCCCGCGACGCCGGCGTAGAAGAGCGCGCCGCTCATGAGCGGGTGCACGCCCGCGAGCATCGACCACGCCTTCGACTCCGGCGCGAGCGGCTCGCCGGTGCTCGCCAGGAACACGCGCGACCAGAGCATGGCGAGCGGAAACGCCACCAGCAGGTTGCCGGCGAAAGACGCGAACTGGCTCCGCCAGACGCGCACGATCAGTTCGGAGAGGCCCTCGAGATCTTCGCGGGAATCCCCGAGCGAGCGTGCCAGGGTGTTGGCCGTCATCGCGGGCTGCTTCGTGGCGAGCGCGGCGCCCGTCAGGTAGATGAGCACGAAGCACACCGAGTAGTTGAGACCGTAGAGCAGCGCCTGCACCCCGAGCGGCACCGTCCACTGCGCCATGACGACCTTCACGAGCGCGAAGATCGACACGATCAAGCCGCCCCCCGCGCTCGCGAGGAAGAACGCACCGTAGTCGCGGCGGCCCGACGTGATGTACTTGGCGCCCTTGCGCGCGGCGTGCTCCACCACGGCGTAGGCGAGAAGGTCGGCCGAGGCGCGCACGTGGGGCCCCACGTGGTCGCGGGTCTTCTCCGCGTGCACGATCTCCTTGAAGAGTCGCACTACGCACCCCTGGAAGTCGCGTTCTTCGGGCTCGCCCAGGTGGAGGAGCAGCTCGAGCCGGTCGAGCAGCTTCCGGAGCCGGAAGGTCTGGCCCGTCTGCGCGAGGTTGGTGCCGAACCGCGCGTTCGACTCGCGGAGCCGCGACACGGCCGTGCGGCAGCGCCCGACGTTGTCCAGCGCGCGCTCGAGGGCGGCCTCCTCGTTTCCTTCGACCGCGTCGCCGAATGCCCGCAGGTACTCGCGCACGTTCTCGCCGAGGGCCAGGAACGGTGAGTCGTCGTGTTCCAGGTCGGGCAGCCGTCGAATCACCTCGGGTTGGAGTCCGAGGCTCGCCACGTGGTGGGCCATGGAGCGGGCCGCGGTCGCGACCTCGTCGCCCACGCCGTCGACCGTCTCGGCGGTGACGCCGAGCGCGTTGAGAAGGCGCTTCCAACTCGCGTCCGGCACGCGCGCCACCCAGAGATGGTCGTCGGGCCGGTCGAAGAGCGCGCGCACGTGGTCGCGCAGGTCGGTTGCGTCGGGCACGCGCGGCAGCACGCGTCGCCCGATGCGGGCGATCAGCCCGTCGAGAAAGCTCTCGGTGCCGGGCACCCCCGACTCGGTGAGCGCCGGGTAGGCGTGCGCCTGTCCGATGAGCGTCCGCAGCACCTCGCCCAGCGCCTCACCCGCCTGCCGATCGCCCTCGAGGTAGGTGCAGAGCGCCTCGAGGTGGGCCGACGCGCTCTGCCCCCGCGCCGGCCGAAGCCCCTCGACGATCAGCTTGACGCCGGCCCATGGCGAGCGCGTCCTGGCGACCTCGAGCGCCCGCATGACGCGCTTCTCCCAGGCGGCGCTGGTCGAGAACTGGGTGGTCGCTCCGCCGGCCACGCTCACCCCCCCACCGTGTAGCTACGCACCGCGTTCTCGCGCACCTCGTCGGCGCCGAACCACGCCGGCTTGAAGCTGCGCGCCGCGTAGAGCGCCGCCTGGTCGAAGAAGTGCGGCGATGCGGGGTCGCCGCTCTGCCCGTAGTTGAGCACCGACGCCGCGCGCACGGTCGGCCCGAACTCGACCACCTTCACGAACGAGTTGCCGTGCACGCCGAGCCGTGGCCCGGCCTCACCCATCGGCTGCGTGCCGAAGACGAAGGGCGAGCCGAGCATGCCGTGCGCGCCGCCCACTGCGAGGCTCGGCCGGCCCTCGTCGAGCGCGCGGGGCGCCCCGGGCAGCGGACGCTGGTGCCGGGCCAGTCGGCCCCAGGGTACCTCGACCTCGCCCCAGCGCTCTTCGAGCAACCGCAGCGCTTCGTCGAGCGCGGCCAGGTGCGAGAGCCCGCCCTCGCCCGAGCCGCCGGCCATCTGCTGCCGCTCGACCGCGAGCGTGAACCACGTCGCTTCGATCGATGTAGTGTCGACCACCCGGTCCCACCCGGACAGTCGGCGCACCGCCGCCTCGAGCGCCGCGCGGCGGCCCGCGAATCCCCCGGAAGCCCCGCGCTGCCACTCGTCGTCGAGCGCCGGAATCCAGCCGTCGGCCAGGCTCAGCCGGGAGTGCCACACCGCCCGCGCGAAGCCGTCGAAATCGACGCCGTCGAGGCCCTCGAGCAGCGCCCGCGAGCTCACCGCCCGGGGGTTGTCGGTCTCGGGCCCGAGCATGTACGCCGGGTAGTCGCCGGGTGCGCCCATGCCCGCGTCGACGGTCGCCGTGAAGGGCGTCGAGTTCGTGTTCAGGAGCCACCCGCTCTCGGGATTCCACACCTGCGGAAGCTCGTCGAAGTCGTGAATGCCGTTCCACTCGACCGCGGGGTCCGATCCGTCGACCACCCCGCCGTAGTCGAAGGCCGGGTCGCGCCGGGGAACGGCCGAATTGTACACGTAGCCGATGGTGCCGTCGGCGTCCGCGTACATGGTGTTCATGTACGCGACCCGGAGCGCCCCGGCCGCCTCACGCCATTCGTCGAGCGTGCGCGCACGGATCATGGCGTCCCACTGGTCGAACCAGCCGCCTTCCTCCATGCCGGCCATGCGAATCGCGAGCGGCCGCCCCTCGTCGTCGAGGGCGATCACCGGCCCGTGATGGCTCGCGCGGAACTCGAAGCGGCGGGTCGTCGTGCCCCCCTCGTTCCGCACGACGATCGAGTCGGACCAGCGGCGCGCCTCGCGCCAGCCGCCGTCGTAGCGGTACGCGTCGGGCCGTGCCGGATCGTCGAACGAGAGCGCGTAGAAGTCGCCCCGGTCGGCGTAGTTGTCGGTGTAGGCCCACCCCAGCCGCTCGTTGTGCCCCATGTAGGGCAGCAGGAACCCGAACACCGTGAGCCCCGAGAAGTGGAGTCCCTCGTCGCTCTGTAGGTGGATCTCCGCGTAGCGCTGCACCCCGACGAAGCTCTGATGGGGATTGATCAGCAGCATCGCATGTCCGTCGCGGGTGCGCGTTGGCGCGAGCGCGAACTGGTTCGAGCCGAAGGGGCGGACGCCGAAGAGGTCGGCCCCCGCGTTCGAGGTGAGGCGCACCGGCCGTTCGGCCGCGCCGACCGATCGAGCTGTCTGCGCGTCGGCCGCGCTCGCCTCCATCGCCCGGAGCCACCAGCCGCGCTCGAGCCCCGCGTACCAGATGAACTCGTTCTGGTAGTACTTGTAGCGGATCAGCGCGAGCGGGTACCAGGGCTCGACGCGATCGAGCCGTCGGACCCGGTCCGGGTGGTCGGCGAGGAACCGATCGAGCCCCGCGGCGAAGGCGTCGAGCAGCCCACGCATGCGTGGCGTCGCCCGCTCGTACTCCGCGATCGAGAGCGGCACGATCTCGAGCGCGCGGGCCATCCAGTCGTCGGCGAGCGCGACGTCGCCGTCGACCTCGGCCGAGCGCCCGAGCGCCGAGAGGTAATTCGCCTCGATCAGCGGCCAGTCGTCTTCAGCGAGCGCGTACGCCATGCCGAAGGCCGCCGCCTCGTCGGTCGCCGCCATGACGTGGGGCGCGCCCCAGGCGTCCCGGTGGATCGTGGCTTGGTACGGGCCGCCGGTTCCCGACGCGGGCGCCTGCGAGCACGCGGCGGCGACGAACAGTGTAGCCGCGAGCGCGCCCCCGGAGCCGAGCCTGCGCATGGCTCTCACCACGCGAGCGCCGCCCGTTCGCGCAGAACGCCGGCCCGCATGACGTGCGTGAGCCCGCGGAACGCGCGCAGGTCGGAGAGCGGGTCGGCGTCGAGCACCAGCAGGTCGGCGATCTTGCCCGCCTCGAGCGTGCCGAAGTCGTTCAGCCGACCCATGGCGAGGGCGCCGTTCCGGGTGCCCGCGACGATCACGTCCATGGGCGAGAGCCCCGCGTCGGCCATGGCCTCCATCTCGTCGTAGATCGACGGCCCGTGCAGCGTCAGGGGATTCCCGGCGTCGGTCGCGACCACCACGGTGGCGCCCGAGGCGTGGACCCGGGCCAGGTTCTCTTTCAGGAGCGCGAGGTCTTCGCCGTCGCCGGTGAGCGCGTCGAAGCGCCCGCGGGCCGAGCGAAGGGCCTGGTTGGTGAAGGGCTGGTACTCGGCGGCGTCGGCGAGCTTCCGCCGCGTGTCGGGATCCACGCAGCCGCCCGGGTCGGCGGGTTCGTACGAGAGTCCGAGCCCGGCGACGGCCGTGGCCCTGGTCCAGTTGTTTCCGACCACCAGCGTAGGCGAGTAGACCGCGTCGTTGGCGGCCAGCAGAGAAAGAAACTCGTCGTCGACCGGCCGGTCTTCGACCGAGTGCACGAGCAGCTTCGCGCCCGCCCGGAGCGCGGCCTTGGCCTCGCGCAGGCTGGTCGCGTGCACGATCAGGTCGAGCCCGGCCGCACGCGCGGCCTCGCCCACGGCCATCAGCGTGGCGTCGAGTTCGGCGCGGCGGGCGGCGGGCGGCGAGAGGTACCATACCTTGAGCGAGCTCGATCCCATGGCGGCGACGCGCGCCACGCTCGCCAGCGCGCTCTCGCGGTCGGCCATGGGCAGGAAGGTGTAGTGCTCGTCGTCGACGTTCAGCGCGTCGCGGGTCACCCAGGTCACGAGCGGGCCCGCGGCGCGTACGTGCACCGCCCGCGAATCCCCCTCCGACGCTTCGGGCAGCGCCGTGGTCCACGGGTGTCCGCCCACGTCGTAGACCGCCGTGATGCCGCTGCACAGGTACGTGCGGTGCCAGACGTCGGGGTTCTCGCGCAGCCGCCTCGAGGTCTCGGCGTAGGGGTAGAGGTCCGGCGCGGCGACGCCGTCGGGGCGCCCGTCGAGCCACCCGGTTTGGCTGAAGTGCACGTGCGCGTCGACGAGGCCGGGCGTGATGAAGCGGCCGGCGAGGTCGACCCGCTCGGCGCCCTCGGGCACGGCGCAGCTCGCCCGTGGCCCGGCGCACACGATGCGCTCGCCCTCGACCACGACCACGGCGTCGGGCACCGCCGGCGCGCCGGTGCCGTCGACGAGGGTGGCGCCGACGAGGGCCGTGGCCTGGGCCGCGGCGAGAGTGGGGGCCACAGCCAGCGCCGCGGCGGCGATCCACGCGCTCACGCGTCGTGCCGAAATCGTCGGGGTCGAGAGCATCGCGTCGGGGTCCTCGTGCGGGTGGGTGCGAAGGGGCGTCGAGTATAGAGAACCGCGGGGCAGCGGGCGAGCGGTCGCGCTTGACGGCGGCCCGCCCACCCACCGACTGTGCTGTCATGTCCTTCAGCCAACGGCACGTCGAGGCGGCCATCGATCGGTGGCAACGGGCGGGGCTGGTCGAGCCCGAGCAGGGCGAGCGGCTTCGCGCCGAGGCGCGCGCGCACGAGGCCATGGACACGCGCCGGAAGGCGCGCTACCTGATCGCCGCGGTCGGCGCCTTCGCGCTCTTCCTCGCGGCGGGCTTCTTCGCGGCCCGCACCTGGCCCCTGCTCGACGACGCGACTCGCACCTTCGTGCTGCTGGTCACGGGGGGCGCGGTGTACGCGCTCGGCTCGGTGCTCGAACTCCGGCAGAAGTGGTATCCCCCCGCGCTGTTGCTCGAGGCGGCGGGGCTCTCGGTGCTGTTCGTGGCCACGATCCACTCGGCCGAGACGTGGGAGCACGGCACGGCGATGGGCGTCCTGTTCGGGGTGCTGGCGCTCGCCGTGCCGTTCGCCGTGCTGATCCGCTTCCGGGGGCGCGCGCCGCTCACCCACGCGCTGCACACGGCCTTCGCCTTTCCCTTCGCGGCGGTGTTCCTGACGCGCGCGGCCGACCTGGATTTCGACCTCGTGGTGTGGGTGCTCGACGGCATGGCGCTCGCGGCGGTCGTGCTCCTGTTCCTGCGGCTGCCCGCCTTGGACCGGAACGAAGCCGACAGCGCGCTGGCCTCGCTCTCGGCCGCGCTCCTGGCCGGCCTCGCGCTCGCGGTGATGACCGGCCTCGGACCTCTCGATCTCGAAGCGGAGGCGGTGTTGCCGGCCGACGCCTGGCTCGCGCTCATGGCGGCCGTTACGCTCTGGGGGCTCCACCGCGCGCCCTCGGCGCTCCGCCGCGGCTGGTTCGAAACGCAGCTCGCGCTCTGCGTGCTGGCCGCGATTCCGCTGCTGCTCTTCACCACCTTCGAAGCGCTCGACTGGCCGGTCGAGGCGTCGACACTGGTCCAGGCGGTGCTCGGCGGCGCGGCGCTCTGGTACGGCCTGCGCTTCGAAGCGCGCGGGGTGCTCATCGGCGGCGCGCTCGCGCTGGCCACCGGCGCTTGGGTGTACGGCCTCGAGCGGGGCGAAGCGCTCGGCGCGGTCGGCGCGTTGGTGGCGACGGCGGCGCTGCTGTTCTGGGTGTCGGCGCGGATTCGCGAGACTGCCTGAACTCTCTCACACGACACGACGGGATACGTTCGCATATGCTCTCGATCGACCTCACCGGCAAGCGCGCGTTCGTCGCGGGCGTGGCCGACGACAACGGATACGGATGGGCCATCGCCCGTGCCCTGGCCGCGGCCGGCGCCTCGGTGTGCGTGGGCACCTGGCCCCCCGTGCTGGGCATCTTCAACCGGCTGCGCGACAAGGGCCGGCTCGACACCTCGCTCCCGGGCGGCGGCACGTGGCAGATCGAGAAGGTCTACCCGCTCGACGCCGTCTACGACACGCCCGACCAGGTGCCCGACGAGGTGCGTGACGACAAGCGCTACCGCGAGCTCAGCGGATACACGATCCAGGAGGTCGCCGACCGGCTCGCGGCCGACTTCGGCTCGCCCTGCCTCGACGTGCTCGTGCACTCGCTGGCCAACGGCCCCGAGGTGCAGAAGCCGCTGGTCGACACCTCGCGGGCGGGCTACCTCGCGGCGCTCGGCGCGAGCGCGTACTCGCTGGTGAGCCTCGTGCAGCGCTTCGGCCCGCTCATGCGCGAGGGGGGCGGGGTGGTCTCGCTCAGCTACCTCGCGGCCGAGCGGGTGATTCCGAGCTACGGCGGCGGCATGAGCTCGGCCAAGGCCGCGCTCGAGAGCGACACCCGCACGCTCGCCTTCGAAGCGGGGCGGCGCTGGGGGATTCGCGTCAACACGATCAGCGCCGGGCCGCTCGCGAGCCGCGCCGCGAAGGCCATCGGCACCATCGAGCGCATGGTGGACTACTACGCGGCCAACGCCGCGCTACCCGCGGCCAATTCGGCCGACGATGTGGGCCACGCGGCGGCGTTCCTCTGCTCGCCGCTCGCTGCGGCCATCACGGGCGAGACCCTGCACGTCGACATGGGGTACCACGCGATGGGCATGGTCGCGGACCCCACGGTGCTGGGAGGCGACTGACGCCCGGAGATTCTCGCCCGACCGCGCACCCCTACGGACCGGTGCATCGCATGACGATTCCATTCGGCCAGCAGCTTCCGAGCGTCGCCGTGCCGCCGCCCGGGCCCGCGTCGCACGCGCTGGCCGAGCGTCTGCGCCGGGCCGAGTCGCGGAACGTCACCTGGCTGGGTGACGACTTTCCGGTCTTCTGGACCGAAGCACGGGGCGCCAACGTACGCGACGCCGACGGCAACGTGTACGTCGACCTGACGGGTGCCTTCGGCGTGGCGCTCACCGGACACGGCGACCCGCAGGTGCGGGCGGCGCTGGAGGGGCAGGGCGACCGGCTCGTGCACGGCATGGGCGACGTGCACCCGAGCGAGGCCAAGGTCCGGCTGCTCGAGGGGCTCCAGCGGGTGCTGCCCTGGGGTGCCTCGACCCGCACGGTGCTCGCCTCGACGGGCTCCGAGGCGGTCGAGATCGCGCTCAAGACGGCCCACCTCGCCACCGGCCGCCCGGGCATCGTGGCGTTCCAGGGCGGCTACCACGGGCTCACCATGGGCGCGCTCGCGGCCACCGCGCGGGACGATTTCCGCACGCCCTTCGCGGCGCGGCTCTACGGCGGAGTCGTGCATCTGCCGTTTCCGGCCGAGCCGCCCGAAGGGGGCCGCCACGAGCCCGGCACCGACGACGTCGAGTCCGTTGTAGCGGCCCTGGCCCGAGCTCTCGAGCGGGGCGCGCCCAACGGCGACCCGATCGGCGCCGTCGTGCTCGAGCCCGTGCAGGCGCGGGGCGGCGTGCGGGTGTTGCCCCGTCGCTTCGCCGCGGCGCTGGGCGAGCTCGCGCGCACCCACGGCGCGCTCGTCGTGGCCGACGAGGTGTTCACGGGCCTCGGGCGCACGGGCACGGTGCTCGCCTCCGAACAGGTCGGCCTCGCGCCCGACGTGGTGTGCCTCGGCAAGGTGCTCGGCGGCGGCCTGCCGCTCAGCGCGTGCGCGGCGAGCGCCGAGGTCATGGACGCCTGGCCGCCCTCGCCCGGCGAGGCGCTCCACACGAGCACGTTCCTGGGGCACCCGCTCGCGTGCGCGGCGGGGGTCGCGGTGCTCGAACAGGTCGAGGCGGGGCTCCTGGCACGGGTGGCCGAGGCCGGCGAACGGCTCCGCGCGTCGCTCGAGGCGCGGCTCAGCGATGTGCCCGGCGTCGGGCCCCTGCGGGGGCTCGGGCTCTTGCTGGGGATCCCCCTGCTGGACCAGGACACGGGCCGACCGAGGCGCGCCGCCGCCGCCCGGGTCGCAGCGCGCGCGCTCGCCGAGGGCGTGCTGGTGCTCCCGGCCGGTGACGCCGGGCACGTGGTCGAGCTGACGCCGCCCGCCGTGCTCACTGCCGACCAGGCAGCGGCCGCGTGTGACGCGCTGGCCCGGGCGATCGCCGGTGTCGCGGCCACGGCGGAGGTTGCGGCCCAGGCGCCGGCCGAGGCGTCGGCGAGTTCGCCATGAGGCTCCGGCGTCCCGTGGGTGTCGAGGGGCCCTTCAAGCGTCTCTGGGTCGCCGTCGCGGTGCTGGGCGTCGGCACGGCCGCCGCGCTCGGCGCCATCGGCACCCAGGGCTGGCAGGCCGCGCGGCTGCACGACGCCCAGGATGTCGCCGCCCCGCCGGTCGCGCTCGCCCGCACCCCCGTCCTGCTCGTGCCGGGTTGGGCGGACGATGCCGAACAGTTCGACCTGATGGAGTCGCGCTTCATCGGCGCGGGCTGGCCCGCCGAGTCGGTCGTCTCGCTCTCGTTCGACGACCCGGTCGGCAGCAACCGCGACCACGCCCGCACCCTCTCCGAGGCGATCACCGACCTCAGGGCCACCACAGGCGCCGATCACGTCGACGTCGTCGCGCACTCGATGGGCGGACTCGCCCTCCGCCACTATCTGCTCGAAGCAGGGGGCGACGAGGTGCGGCGCGTGGTCTTCCTGGCCACGCCCCACCAGGGCACCTACGCGGCGTACGTGGCGTGGGGCGAGGGCGGGCGCGAGATGTCGCCGGGCAGCGACTTCCTCCGCGCGCTCAACGAGTCGTTGATGCCCCTCCCGGAGGGGGTCGAGGGCATGACCGTGCGCACGCCCGTCGACCTCCACATTCTGCCGCCCGAGAGCGCGACGCTTCCGCCGCTTCCCGACATCGAGGTCTGTTGCCCCACGCATGCGGGGCTGCTCGACGACGAGGAAACCTTCGAGGTGGTCCGCTCCTTCCTGCATCGCCGACCGTGACCCGAGCGCCCGACCGGGGCTGGCGCGCGGTCTTCTTCGACCTCGACGGCACGCTGGCCGACACGGTGCCGCTGATTCTCGCGTGCTATCGGCATACGATGGAGACGCACTTCGGTGAGCGCCTGCCCGACGAGCGCTGGCTCGCGACGATCGGCCGGCCGCTCGAGGACAGCTTTCGAGCATTTTCGGCAGACCCCGACACTTGTGAAGCCATGCTGCGCACCTACGTCGGGTTTCAGCGCACCGTGCACGACGAGATGGTCCGACCGTTTCCCGGCTCGGCCGACCTCGTCGCGGGCCTCGTCAGCGCGGGCATCCCCCTGGCCGTGGTGACGAGCAAACGCCGCGAGATGGCGCTGCGGACCCTCGCGCGGTGCGGCCTCGACGGGCACTTCGAGCTGCTCGTCACGCCCGAAGACGTCCGGCGCGGCAAGCCCGATCCCGAGCCTGTGCTGCGTGCGCTCGAGCACTTCGGCCTGCGCGGCGCGGGCGACGAGGTGCTGTTCGTGGGGGATTCGCCGTACGACGTCGCCGCCGGCCGGGGCGCGGGCGTGCGGACCGCCGGCGTGACCTGGGGGCCCTTCACGCGGGCGCAGCTCGAGGCGGAAGGACCCGACTACCTGGTGGACTCGCTCGATCAGCTCCGCGCGTTGACGGGCTGACGCCCGTGGCTATCGCGCGGTGGCGGGGTCAGCGCCCCGTCGCGAACTCGATCTTCTCGGCCATCGTCGTGTCCTTGTCGGTGATGCCGCCGGCGTCGTGCGTGCTGAGCCCGACCCGAACCCGGTCGTACCGTATGTCGATGTCGGGGTGATGGTTGTCCTGATCGGCCAGCGTCGCGAGCCGATTCACGAAGACGATGGAATCGCGAAAAGACGGGAACCGAAAGGTCTTGACGAGGGTGTCGCCCTCGCGCTTCCAGCCGGTTCGTCCTTCGAGCCAGTCGTTGATCGATGCGTCGTTCAGCTTCATGCAGGCAACCCGATGGGGTCGAAAGGTGGAATCACGTCGCGTAAACCCCGGAGCCTGCGGGGGGATCCCCTCGCCGAACGCGGCACGCGCAGCCCAGGCCATGCCCGGAGCGGGTGTTGACACCCCCCGGTGCCTTGGTAGATTTGGGGCCCTTCCCGAACTTTTCTCGGGCAGGATCGCTACGCCCCCATCGTCTAGTGGCCTAGGATATCGCCCTCTCACGGCGAAGACCGGGGTTCGAGTCCCCGTGGGGGTATATCGAAGAGTACGGCGGTCGCTTAGCTCAGCTGGTAGAGCGCCACGTTCACATCGTGGATGTCGCAGGTTCGAGTCCTGCAGCGACCATGGCCCGATTCGGGTAAATGGAGGCGCCCCAGTCGCTCAGGCGGCTGGGGCGTTTTTGCGTAGCTGTGGCACACAGGCGCCCCGTGGACTACGGGTTCGAGGACAGGCTGCTCGCGAGCGAGCGTTGAGCGACGGGGGTATTGCGGGTAACTGACGTGCCCCCGCCCAGCGCGGCGCCAGGCGGGGGCTCATCGCGTCAATCCCGCAGAGCGATACCTCGCGGTATGCTGCCCACCGGCGTCTTCGCGACGACAACCCCGTCGGCCAGACGCACCACATTGACGGTGTTGGCCCCGGTCACGACCCAGAGGTGTGATCCATCGGCCGACAGAGCCATCGCGCTCGCTCTATAGTCTGTGGTGAAGGTCGTCTCCACGTCGTGCGTGGTCGTGTTCACGACCGGGAGAGCCGCCCCCCCGAACTGATTCGCGACGTAGGCCCGGGCGCCGTCCGGCGACATGAGCACCGCTCCGGATGCGTCGCCGAAGAAGGCACCTGAGGCCACGACCGTACTGGTGCGATCATCCAGGTCCAGGAGAAGCAACGCGTCCTGGCCGCTGCTCAGCGCGTAGGCGTGGCGGCCGTCGGACCAGGGCGCCAGGCCGCTGACGCACCACGCCGACGGGTCGACGGGCACGGACTCCGACACCGCGCGGGCTTCGACATCGAACACGGCGACGTTCTGCACGCCGCACCCGGAGACGAGCAGCTCGCCGCCGCCCGGGAGCGGGCTCAGGTACGAGGCCCCGTGGCCGGTCGGCATGGGTACCGTGGCCACGACGGTCTCCGTGGCCGCGTCGATGATGGAGATGGTCCGCGAGACCTCGTTGCCCACGTACACGAGGTCGCGAAGCGCGTCGTAGTGAACGTCGATGGGGCGGCTGCCCACCGGAATGCTGTTCACGACGCTGTTGGATTCGAGGTCGAGAACCGTCACCGTCCGCCCGGACCCCGCGTGCGTCACGTATGCCCGCGTTCCATCGGGGTTGAGCGCGATCCTGAAGGGGGTCGGATCGACCGCGATCGTCGTCAACACCTCACCGGCCCGGTTCAGCACGGTCACGGTATTGGCGAGCGTGCTCGTCACGTACGCGTACCCGCGCGTGTCGGGGTCGCCCCCGCCCGGACCTTCGGGCTCGGTGACTGTGATCGCCGCCGAGTCGGCGAGGGAGCCCCACGCGGCACGGATCCAGGCGGTGCCGGCGCCTTCGCCGGTGGCCTCACCCGAGGCGTCGACCGTCGCCACCGCGGCGTCGGAACTGGACCACGTCGGCGACGCGTCCGGCAGCGGCTGTCCGTGCAGGTCGAGAACGGTGGCCGCGAAGGCGGCGTTTCCGCCCACCTCGACGCTGGCCTCGGCCGGGGTCACCGCCAACGACCCCGCGATGCCGGTCTCGATTCGCACCTTGATGGGCAGCGTCTGCCCCGCGACCAGCGCGGCGCGCCCCTCGCGGCGCAGGGCGGCGGCCTCGCCACCCGAGCGCACGACGGCCACGTCGATGCTCGCCAGCACCCCATCGCCCACGCGCACGCGAACCGTGTAGACCCGCCCGGCCTCGGCCCCGCTGGCCTCGGTGTTCCAGTTGGCGATGTAGTGCTCGTCGTCCAGGTCCACGCGCACCGCCTCGGATCCCTGGCCGTCGGGGCCGAAGACGGCGTGAGGCGTAGTGCACGAGGCGTCGGCACACACCTCGAGCACCGGCTCGAGGCCGGAATCGAAAGGGCCGCTCCAAGCCGAGGGTGAGGCGAGCGGTGGCAGGAAGTACACGCCGGACGCGCCCGCGGGGGCGGCGTCGAAGACGGCGGCGCTCGGCGCCAGGGGGATCAGCGGCCCGGCGGTCGGCGGTTCGGTGGCGCTCTCGCAGGCCACGGCAACGACCATGGCAGCGGGCAGCAAGGTTCGGAATCGGATCATGGGTGGCGCTCTCATCGTCAGGTGGACAGGCCCGGCGTCACCCGGGCGCGATGTCCTCCTTCAAGCGGAAGAACCACGCGCCGCCTGCCACGTCACCTGCCGTCGCGCACCTCCATCGTCACCCCCCAGCCGCCGAAGTCCTCACTCACCGCGAGCCAGACTTCGTTCGGGCCGGCCCGCAGCGGGAGCACGAGCTCGTCGAAGAGGCCGACGGTGCCCAGGAACTTGTAGTCGCGCGACCGCCAGACGTCGGCGCCGTGGTAGATCGGTACGCCGTTCAGGTAGACGCGCACCCGGTCGCTGAAGCCGAAGCGCACGCGCACGCGTCGCGCCTCGTCGGCGTGCAGGGTCGTCGCCGCGAAGACGGTGTTGGCCGTCGCGCTACGCGTTCGGAGCCGCGCGAGGTTGGCGACACCGCGCGTTCCGGCCGCGAGGGAATCCCACTCGAGCGTGCCGGTCCAGGTGGGGTCGAGGTCGGCCAGCGGGTCGAGCTCCGCCTCGTCGAAGGTGGTGGAGACGCGCCAATGCCGTACGATCCCGGCCGGAAGCGAGTCGGCGTGCGCGACTTCGTCGGTCGCGAGCGTCGGTGGATCCGTGTGAACCTGCGGGTCGGCGAAGCGCGCCGCCGCGCCCGACGAGGTCAGGCCGATCGCTCCGACCGCCGCCGTGCGCTCGAGCCGGGGAATCGCCACGACCTCTCCATCGACCGAGAACTCAGCCCGGCCGTCGCGGAAGCGGAGCTCGAGCCGCACCCATCGATCGACCGGCACCTCGACGGCTCCTCCGTATCCGGCGCCCGCGTAGATCTGCCAACCCGTCACCCCGTTGAAGACGGGCGTGTACTGGCTCGCGTCGGGCTGACCGCTCACGAACGGTCGTACGTAGACGTGCTCGTAGCCCGCGTCGTCGACGGCCCGGAACGCGATGCCGTGAAACCCGAGCGCCGCGCTCATGTAGGCGTCGACCCGCACGACGCCGTCGCGCGCCGAAGTGTTCGTGAGCCACGCCGTGCCGTTGGTCAGTCGAAGCGCGTCCCGCCCGGCGAACCGCTCGAGCTCATGGTCCGCGGCTTCGATACGCCAGGTCGCGTCGCCCCAGTCGACCTGCGCCCCCCCGGGGGCGGTCAGCGTCGCCAGGAGGGTGATCAGAAGGGCCGTGTACCGCAGGAACTCCGCTCGCATGAACGCACCTCGGTGATGAAGCAATCCGACTCGACGGCGAGGTGACAGGATCATGCGCAGGTGCCCGACCCGTCTTGTACAAAGCGGACCGCCGTGGTCAGGCTCCGCGTTGCCCGAGGCGCTCGCGGCGCAGTTGGACCGGGGTGCGGGTGGTCAGCGTCCGGAACTCGCGAATCATGTGCGCCTGGTCGTGGAAGCCGGCGCAGAGGGCCACCGTGGCCCAGTGCGGGGCGTCGCCCGGCTCGGCGAGCGAAACGGCCACATGGAGACGTCGCACGCGTTGGAAGTACTTGGGCGCCAGGCCGGTCGCGCCCTGCACCGCGCGCCGCAGGTGCCGTGCGGAGACGCCGGCGTCGCGGGCGAGGTCGCTCAGGCGTTCCGAGGTTGAACCTCCGCGACGAACGCGCTCGAGCACCCGGTGCGCGAGGCGAGTCCTGGAGTCGGGGCGGGCGCGCTCGCTCCGCGCGCCTACGAGCGCGAGCAGGCCCGCGACGATCGTGTGCGGCGCGGTATCGCCCCCCCGCGCGAGATTCGCGACCGACGCAGCGAGAGGTCGAGGGAGCGGGTCCACGGCATCCGCATGCTCGGCGGGGGCGAGGCCGAGCAGGTGCTGGCACCACTCGGGGCGCAGGCGCACCCCGAACATCGACTGGCCGGGCATCGGGCGAAACAGGCGAGGGGTGAGTACCGACCCCATGAACCCGGAACGGACGTCCACGAGGTCGCCGGTCGACAGGCGGCGCGCGAACAGGCAGACGCTCACGCCGGTCTCCGGAATCACACGATGACACGCGCGGGTCGAAGCACCCGGCGGCGTTTCATAGCTCCACGCCACCTCCGCGAATCGCCGGAGCGCTTGGGGCGCGGCATATTCGCGGTACCCGCCGATGCGGTATCCCCCTGACGCGTCGTTGATCGCGCTCACGGTGAGCCGGCCGTGCCGGAGCGGTGTCCTTCGGCTCGAAGCTGGTCCTGCCGCCCGCCCCGACGCTCGAAAGCGACAGCGCGGCCGTCGTCGTCGAAGGTGAATTCCCAGTACTCGACGTTCTCGGAGAGCCCGCTGAGCTCGCCCCTGAGCATCTGGCCCTGGAGGAAGATCCCCTCGGCGCGGGGCACGAGCTGGGTCGTGGGCGTGCGAGGGTCGGCGTCGGCGGCACCCTGGAACGGCGCGAAGAGCGTCGCCATCACGGGGTCTACGATCATGAGGCGACCGGTGTCGACGTCGTACACGATCTCGATCTCGCGCGGCTCCGCCTGAGCCTCGGCCATGCCCTGCATCAGGCGCTTGTTGGCCTCGGGAATCGTCGGGCTCTCGAGCCAGCGCGCGAGCTGCTCGTCAGGGGTGCGCGACGCCGTCTCGTCGAGCGACCAGGTGCCGACGTAGCGCTCCGCCTCGGCGGGCTCGACCGTAAGCACGAACCCCGGGTCGACGTCGATACGTACGGCTGCCCGCGTGTCGCCCCAGCTCAGCACGAGATCGGCGCCGTCGGCCCGAATGCGCTGCAGGTCGAAGACCAGGTTCTCGGTGAAGTCGTTCGCGGGTTCGGTCGCCACGGGCACGACCACGAAGCCCTCGTCGACGGTCGGGTTCTGGGTGTGGAAGAGCGTCGTGTCCTTGTGCAGCACGAGCCTCCACGGGGCGTCCTCCAGCACCTGCAACCAGACACCGTAGGTGCCCGCCGGCAGGTCCTCGCCGCCGATGCGAACGTCGTCCGAGACGCGCAGGCGGGTCGAGAGGTTGGCTCCCGGCGTCCAGACCTTGCCCCAGGGTACGACGCCGCCGAACACCGGCGCGCGCCCGCGCACCGACGGCCGGCTGAAGTCGAGCTCGATCGTCGTGCCCGCGATCTGCTGCGTGAAGGTCGCGCGCTCGCTCGCGACGACCTGCGCGGCGAGGGTGCCTGGCGCCAGCGTGACGAGCAGGCCCAGCAGGGTGGACGCCAGCGAGAGGCGGATGCGGCGGGTACGATAGGAGTGACTCATGGGGGCGTGGTGCGGGGCAGAGGAGGTCGGAACGCCATCGTCCGTTCGATGCACGAGCGTACGTGAAGGATGCATGCGTTGTTGCAGCGCGGTCGAGGTGACCATCGAGTTTCCGCAGGTCGCCCGGGGATCGGCTGCGCGTCCGCCCCGCCGGCCGTAGCTTGGGCGGCGGTCCCCACGCTTCCTCGATCCGACGACGATCATGGCCCACGTCCTCACGCGCCCCGCCCGTGCCCTCGTTGCCGCGATGGCCCTCCTTCCGGTCGCGTTCCCGCTCGCCGCGCAGCAGGCCGAAAGCTGGGACACGTGGGCGCCCCAGAAGGCGATGATCCAGCGGGGCGTGCAGGCCGTGCTCATGTGCAACGGGCTCTTCACGTCGCACCGTACGCTCGCACAGGTCTTCGAGCAGGAGCTGGCGTACCTCGCCGAGCCGATCGGAACGGCCGAGGGCGGCGACTACGTCGTCGACCGCGAGCGCCGGGCCGTCGCGGTCGGCGTCGCGGGCGACGTGCCGACGATGCGGGCGGCGTTCCGCGACGGGATCGGCTGCGTGATCCTCGCGCCCGATCAGACCTTCGACGAGATCGAATCGCTTCCCGAGCTCACGATGCCGGCTCCGGCGGGGGATCCCCAGTCGACCCCGTGGCCCATGGGCGACCTGGTCGAAGAGGCGGCGCTCCCCGACGGCGTCGACCCGGCCTCTCTTCAGGCGGCCTCGGACTGGGCCTTCGACCGGGAATCCCCCTACCAGACGACGCTCAGCCTGCTCGTCGTGCACCGCGGCCGCATCGTGCACGAGCGCTACGCGCCCGGCGTCGACCTGCACACCCGCACGCGCACCTGGTCGACCGCCAAGAGCATCGCGGCCACGCTCATAGGCATGTTGGTCGACGAGGGCCGCATGGCGCTCGACGAGCCCATCGGTCTCGATTGGCTGCCGGCCGTGCGGGGCGACGATCGGGACCCGCGCGCCGCCATCACGCTCCGGCACCTGCTCAACATGTCCAGCGGGCTCTATCCGGTCGACAACGGCCTCGAGTACGCGACCGGGTCGGGGCTCGCCTACTGGGCCGGGGCCAGCTCGGTGCGAGGCGCGCTCAACCGCGGCCTGATCCGCGAGCCCGGCACGTACTGGGACTACGAGAACTACGAGACGCTGGCCGCCGTGTATGCCATGAAGCAGGTGCTGGGCGACGATCGCGCGTATCTCGAGTTTCCGCGGCGTGCACTGCTCGACCGCATCGGCATGCGCAACACGTTGCTCAGCACCGACCGGTTCGGCGATTTCATTCTGAGCAGCCAGGT
>CBFGQV010000008.1:0-20756 GCA_965651045.1 uncultured bacterium | reverse complement strand
AACGGCGGGAGCGGCGCCAACGGCGAGGGCCCCGGCACGGGCGGCGAGGGGGGCGACGACGCGGGACTCATGGCCGGGTCGGGACGGACCGACGAAGGAGCCGTGTTCCAGCGGGGCGGCGACGGCGAAGCGTGTCCCGCGCCGGAGCCCAAGCAGCTCCGTGTCGCCTTCGAGCAGATCGAGCACCAGTTCGGGTCGGTGCCGTTCGGCGTCCAGGCGCTCTCGCTGATCGACACGGAGACGCAGACGGCGGTAGGCGAGATGCCCGTCGAGACGCTGGGCGAACCCGGAAACCACTACTTCGGGTCGTCACCGACGCGGGTCGGCGTCGCAGGCGAGGGCAACGGCTGGGGATTCCGCCTGGGCGACGCCGCGGTCGAAGGCAGCCCGAACCCGACGGCGACCGAGGCCGAGGTCTGCCTGGTGAACACGTCCGGGGTGAGCGAGAGCAACCCGGTCACGGTCGAGCAGCGTGACGCCGAAGGAGAGCTCGTCGGCACCACCGAGATCACCGACGCCACCGCCAACGGCGGGTGCACGGCGATCGTGCTCCAGACCGCGGTGGTCTACCTGTACATTCTGGTCCGCGCCGCCACCGTGATCGACCTGCTGCCGTTGCTCCTGCTCTTCTGGCTCTGAGGCCGGTGAAGAAGTACAGGGTGCACGGTTGAGAGCCGCTGGGGGGCGCGACCGAGGCGCCCCGCCCTCGACGCCGCGCAGGAAACGCAGCCATCGTGGACGCCTCTGGGGTCGAGTGCTGCAAAGATGGCGCGTGACGCCGTGAACGCAGCACTGGGCGTCGCCCGCGCGGTCGGGGGCTGCGAAGACGGCGTGTGACGCCGTGAACGCAGCCATCGACGCCGGGCTCGCCGTCGATGGCTGCAACGTCGGCGCGGAAGGTGATCGGCACGGGACACGTTACGGCCGCCCTCGCCGCCGAGCCCCCAACGCCGCGACCCGCCGGGACCGGCCGCGCGACCGACCGCGACCCGCCGCCGTCCCCCACGGCCCCGCGCTCGCGCCGCCCCTGCCTGCGCCCGCCCCTACGCCCGCGCCGGCGTCGCCGCGCTGACGGTGACGCCCACCACCACCACCACCACCGCGCCGATCACATTGTGCCAGAGGAACGAGATCTCGGGCGCGCCGAAGGTGACGGCCGCCACGGTACCCATGCCGGCCGCCAACCCGACGAACGCGCTCCACCCGCGAGCCATCGGGATCATCGCCAGCAGGAAGACCCCCAGGATCGAGCCGTAGAAGAACGACCCGAAGCGGTTCACGACCTCGATCAGCGAGCCGAGGGTCGCCGCATAGGTCGCGACCACACAGGCGAACAGCCCCCAGAATCCCGTGGCGGCCTTCGACACCAGCAGGTAGTGCGCGTCGGTGCCCTCGGGCTTCACCCATCGGCGGTAGAAGTCGATGACCGAGGTGGTCGAAAGCGAGTTGAGCTCCGAAGAGATGCTCGACATCGCGGCGGCGATCACCCCGGCGATGAAGATGCCCGCCAGGCCGAGCGGCAGCTCGCTCAACACGAAGCGAGGAATGATGTAGTTGACGTCGCGGCTCGACTGGCCGGTCACGCGTTCGGCCAACGACAGCGCCTCGCCCCGCACCGCCAGCACGTCGGCCTCGCGCGCCCGGAACTCCGCCATGGCCGCGGCCTCGACGTCGGCCAGCCCGGCGTCGCGCGCGTTCGCAACCTCGAGCGCGGCCGCCTCGCGTGCGGCGAACGCGCTCTGGTATTGCTGGTCGAGCGCTTCGTAGGTGGCGCCCTCGGCGGCCACCACGGCCTGTTCGTGCGCCGGGTTGTAGAGCAGCGGCGGCGCGGTGAAGAGGTAGTAGACGAAGACGAGCACGCCGACGAGCAGCACGAGCCCCTGCAGTGGAATCTTCCAGTAGGCGCTCATCAGCAGCGAGCTGCGCGCCTCGTCGACCGACCGCGCCGCCAGGTACCGCTGGACCTGCGACTGATCGGTGCCGAAGTACGACATCATCAGGAAGGTGCCGCCGAGCACACCGGACCAGAAGGTGTAGGTGTCCGTCAGGTTGAACGAGAAGTCGAAGGTCTGCAGCCGACCGGTCGACCCTGCGATGCGTAGCGCCTCGTCCGGGCCCACCGGCATCTGCACCAACAGCACCACTACGATGGCCACGAGCGCGACCACGATCAGCACCATCTGCTTCACGTCGGCCCAGGTCACCGCCTGAATGCCGCCGAGCATGGTGTAGAGCACCGTGGGCACGCCGATCAGCGCGACCGACCAGGTCAACGGCCAGCCGAAGATGGCCGAAAAGACCACCGCCGGGGCCGAGATGATCACCCCGCACGACATGCCGCGCGAGAGCAGGAAGAGAAAGCTCGTGAACGAACGGGTCGGCGCATTGAAGCGCCGCTCCAGATACTCGTACGCCGTGTAGACCTTCGCCCCGTGCAGGAACGGCACGAGCGTCACGCCGAGGATCACCATCGCGAGCGGCAGCCCGAAGTAGAACTGCACGAAGCGCAGTCCGTCGGTGGCGCCCTGCCCCGTCGTGCCGATCATCGTGACCGCCGAGAGCTGGGTCGCCATGACCGACAGCCCGACGGCCCACCAGGGCAGCGACCGATTCGCCAGGAAATAGCCCTGGAGGTCCGATGTGCCCTTCGACCGTCGAATACCGTCGATCAGCACGTACCCGACGTACCCCCCCACGATGAGCCAGTTGATCCAATGCATGGGCGGACGTCAGCCGGCGTGGTAGCAGTACTGGAGCAGGAACAGCGCGGCGAGCGCGACGACCTGCACCGCGAGCACGCGGATCAGGGTCTCTCGAAAGCCGCGGGGGCGTGCGTCGGGTCGAGGCGGAGGCGTCGAAGACATGGGCGCCAAGGTCCCCCCCGAGGCTCGCGCGCGCAAGTGAGGTGCCGCGTCATGTAACCCATGATTACATGGACCGCGGGCCCTGCCGCGCGCGCAGATTGACACACCGAGAAAGTTCCTACCTGGGAACTGTCGGGCCGCCCGAAGCGTTGCCGCGCCGGCCGCGCCGCCCGATCTTCCGCGCATGTCGCATCTTCACCCTCCGAAGCAGGCGCGCTCGCGCCGCACGCTCGACCGGCTCCTGCGTGCCACCCTCGAGCTCATCGACGAGCGGGGGGTCGAAGCCACGGGCGTGCACGACATCGTCGAGCGGGCGGGGTCGTCGGTCGGCTCGTTCTACGCGCGCTTCGAGAGCAAGGAAGACCTGCTGCTTTACCTCGAGGGGCAGCTCTGGGCCGACGCCGAGGCGCGCTGGGCGTCGGCGCTCGACGAGCGCGACTGGGCGGCGCTCTCGCTCGACGAACTGGCCGGGGCGATCGTGCGGGTCCTGCTCGAGGCCTACCGGGTCGACGCCCGGCAGCGGCGGGTGCTCGACGCGCGGCACGGCGGACCGGCTCCGGACGGTCCAGCCGCGCGGTTCCGCGCCCGCCTTCGCGCCGACCTCGGCGCGCTGCTCCTCGCCCACCGTGACCGCATCACCCACGACGATCCGGAGGCGGCTGTGGACTTCGCCCTCGGCGTCCTCGTGGGGGCGATCCGTGAAGCCCGGGAATCCCCCGAGCCCCCGCCCGACGAGCGACTGACGACCGAGCTGGCACGCATGATGCGAGCGTACCTCGGGCAATCGCCGGACGGCGGCGACGCGACCGGCGGCGTGGAGTTCTTCGAGATCTGGGAGTAGCACGCCTTCGGCGGCTCAGCCCTTCGCGTCGTACCAGCTGCGCCCGACCCCCCACTCGGCGACGAGCGGCACGGTGAGCTCGAGCGCCCCCTCCATCGCGCCGACCACACCTTCGCGCACCGCGTCGACCTCCTCCTCGGGCACCTCGAAGAGCAGCTCGTCGTGCACCTGGAGGAGCATGCGCGCGCCGCCCCCGCGCTCGGCCAGGAGCCCATCGACGTCGAGCATGGCCTTCTTGATCAGGTCCGCCGCCGTGCCCTGGATCGGCGTGTTCTGCGCGACCCGCTCGCCGAACTGGCGAATGTTCCAGTTGCGTGATTTGAGCTCCGGCACGTAGCGCCGCCGTCCGAGGAGCGTCGCGACCCACCCCTGATCGCGGGCCTTGGACACCTGCTCGTCCAGGAAGCGGCGCACGCCGGAGAAGCGCTCGAAGTACTGGTCGATGAACGCCTGGGCCTCATCACGCGCGACGCCGAGCTGGCGGGCCAGCGAGAAGGCGCCCTGCCCATACAGCGTGGCGAAGTTGATCGTCTTCGCCCGCGCGCGCTGCTCGGCGCTCACGGACTCGATCGGCACGTCGAAGATCACCGCGGCGGTCTGCCGATGCACGTCGATGCCTTCGCGAAACGCCTCGACGAGCGGGGCGTCGCCCGAGAAGTGCGCGAGCACCCGGAGCTCGATCTGCGAGTAGTCGACGGCCAGCAGCACGCGACCCTCGTCCGCCACGAACCCCTTCCTGATCTCACGGCCGAGCGCCGTACGGATCGGAATGTTCTGCAGGTTCGGCTCGCTGGACGAGAGGCGGCCCGTCGCCGCCACGGTCTGGTTGAAGCTGGTGTGGATCCGCCCCGTCTCCGGATTCACCAACTTGGGCAGCGCGTCGACGTACGTGTTCCGGAGCTTCTCGAGCTCCCGGTACTCGAGCATCAGGCGCGGCACCTCGTGCCCCGCCGCGGCCAGCTCTTCCAGTACGGACGCGTCCGTGCTCGGGCCCGTCTTGGTGCGCTTCACGACCGGCAACTCGAGGCGCGTGAAGAGCACGTCGCGGAGCTGCGGCGTGGAATTCAGGTTGAACTCCACCCCCGCGATCTTCTGGATCTCCTGTTCGATCAGCTCGAGTTCTCCCTTGAGCTTCCCGCTCATCGTCCGGAAGAACGCGGCGTCGATGCGAATCCCGGCGCGCTCCATCGCGGCAAGCACAGGCACCAGCGGCATCTCCAGCTCGTCGAAGAGCTTCGTCAGCGCGTGCTCGGCCATCTGCGGGCGGAACCGGTCGGCGAGCCGCCACGCGAGGTCGGCGTCTTCACACGCGTAGTCCCTCGCCTCGTCGAGCGGCACCTCGGCAAAGGGGATCTCCTTGCGGCCCTTGCCCGCCACGTCGGCGTAGGTCGTGGTGCGGTGCGCCAGGATCTCCAGCGCGAGATCGTCGAGACCGTGCGAACGCCGGCCCGGATCGAGCACGTACGACGCCACCATCGTGTCGAAGAGCGGCCCGGCGAGCGCGGCGCCGGCGCGCTCGAGCACGAGCATGTCGTACTTGAGGTTGTGCCCGACCTTCTCGACCGAGGCGTCGGCGAACAGGGCCCGGAGGGGGGCCATCTCGTCGGCGTCGAGTGCGGGCAGGTTCGGCACCGCCTCGTCGACGGCGTCGAGCGTCGGCGTCGACGAGGGTCGGTGGGCGAACGGCAGGTAGACCGCCTCGCCCTCTCCGAAGCCGAGCGAGACCCCGACCAGGCGCGCCCGCATGGGGTCGAGGTCCGAAGCTTCCGTATCGATGGCGACCCGCCCGGCCTCGCGCGCCCGCGCGGCGAGCGCCGCCACCTCGGCGGCGTCGGTGACGAGCCGGTACGTGGCCTCGGCCGCCGCGGCGCTCTCGAGGGCGTCCTGGTCGAGCGCGAGCTGCGTGTACCGTTCGGCGAGCCGCCGGAACTCCAGATCCAGGAAGAGGTCGCGCAACGCCGCGTGGTCCGGCTCGGCGATGCGAAGGCGGTCCAGGTCGAGCTCGACCGGCAGGTCGCGCATGATGGTCACGAGCCGGCGCGACATGCGCACATCGTCGGCGTGGTCGGTGAGCGCCTCGCGCGCGCGTTTGCCCGACAGTTCGCCGGCGCGCTCGAGAAGCGACTCGAGCGACCCGTACTCGCCGAGCAGCTTGACCGCCGTCTTGGGCCCGATGCCCGGCGCGCCGGGCACGTTGTCCGAGCTGTCGCCGATCAGCGCAAGGTAGTCGACGACCTGCGAGGGCGGCACGCCGAACTTCTCGTCGGCGTTGGACAGGTCGACCCACTCGGCGTCGACCCCGTTCGGTCCCCCTCTCCCGGGGTTCAGCAGGTGCACATGCTCGTCGACGAGCTGATAGAAGTCCTTGTCGCCCGACACGATCACCGCCTCGAGGCCCGCGGCGGCCGCCTTGGTCGCGAGGGTACCGATCACGTCGTCGGCCTCGTAGCCCTCTAGCTCGATCACGGGGTCCCGATAGGCCTCGACGATGGCGCGTACCCGTGGCAGCGACGCGGCCAGCTCGTCCGGCATCTTCTCTCGCGTGGCCTTGTACTCCGGGTAGATCTCTTCACGAAAGGAATCCCCCGCGTCGAACACCACCGCGAGGTAGTCGGGCTCGAAGTCCTCCTTGAGCTGCTCGAGAAAGTTCGTGAAGCCGAACGGTGCCGAGGTGTTCTCGCCTCGGCTGTTCATCAGCGGCCGCTGGATGAACGCGAAGAAGGACCGGTAGATGAGGGCGTATGCGTCGACCAGGAAGAGGCGGGGACGACGCTTGGGGGGGATCTGCACGGCGACGCGGCGGGGCTCGGAGACAAGAGACGCCTCGCGACCGGAGCGGCCGCGAGGCGTTGGGTTCGTGTACGGAGGGTGAGGTCAGGCGCGCATGACGTTGGCGGCCTGCAGGCCGCGGTCCGTCTGCTGGATCTCGAACTCGACCTCTTCTCCCTCGGCGAGGGTCCGGAAGCCATCGCTCTGGATGGCACTGAAGTGGACGAAAATGTCCTGTCCTTCGGGGTGCTGGATGAAGCCGTACCCCTTCGAATCGTTGAACCACTTCACGGTCCCTCTGGACATCCTGCGCCCTCCTGCTCGGGTGAAACGTGCGCGACCGGCACCCGGTCGCCCCTCATCATGGCTAGACCCCCGTCGGTCGATCAAGAGAAACAAACGTTCCCCCGCGCGATGCCGCAGAGCACCGTCACCCCCGTCGCCGACGAGCCGCGGCGCGCTACCGCGCGAGCCTCGTCGCGGGCCCGTAGAGCGCCTCGTAGAGCCGGAGGTTCCGGGTCACGTTCTTCACGTACCCTCGGGTCTCGGCAAAGGGGATTCGCTCGGTGAGATGGAGGGGGTCGGACGCTTCAGGGAAGCGCTGCCAGCGGTCCGCCCGCGCGGGTCCCGCGTTGTAGGCCGAGAGCGCCAGCGGCAGCTCCGGCCCGTAGCGCGACAGCACGTCGACGAGGAACCTCGCGCCCAGGTGCAGGTTGATCTCGGGGGTCTCCAGGCTCGCGGTCGTGAAGCCCTCGACGCCGAGCTGCTCGGCCAGACCGCGGCCGGTCTGCGGCATCACCTGCATGAGCCCGATGGCTCCGGCCGACGACACGATGTCGGCCACCCACGCGGACTCCTGCCGGATCAGCCCGGCCAGCAGGAATGGGTTCACGCCCCACTCCTCGGCTTCGCGCAGCACGAGCTCCCGGTGCGGGAAGGGGTAGACGATGCGCACCAGCCGAAGGCTCCACGGCTCGCCGTCGCGCCGCAGCGCCCACCCGAGGTTGATGGCGTCGAGCGACCGACCGCGTAGATGCAGCTGCTCGGCGAGCGCGTACCTGGCCAAGCCGTCGCCGTCGCCGGCCCTCTCCGAGAGCGTCGCCGCCTGGTACGCGGCGGCCTCGGTCAGCCCGGCCTGCTCGTAGAGGTCGAGGCGGGCGAGGCCCTGGAGCAGCCAGGTGGGGGCGGGGGCGCCCGGCCCCTCCGGAAGTGCACCGATCTCGTACGGGCGATTCAACAGGTCGGCGGTGAGGACCGAGTAGTACGAGAACGGGTCCTCGGCCTGGAGTCGTGAGAGGAGCCCGCTCGGGCCGGGCGAGTCCGGGTCTTCGCCCCTGGCGATGCGAATGCGCGCGGCCCAGTAGGACGCCTCGTCCCAGCGCCGACCCTGCGGGAAGTCGGCGAGGTACCCCTCGTAGACCTCCAGGGCCTCGTCGAGCCGCCCCTCGCGCAGCAGGATCTGACCCATGCGCATTCGCGAGAGCCCCGCGCGATCGAGGGCGGGTGCCATCGCGACCACGCGCCCGTACTCGGCGAGCGCGCGCCCGAGGTCGCCCCGATCGTGCGCCGCGTCGCCCCGGAAGAACACGACGTTCGACGCGAGCGTGGTATTCGGGTAGCGTTCGATGAGCCAGCTCCGTAGGGTGGCCTCGTCGTTGGTCCGTCCCTGGCTGCGCCGAAGCCCGGCCCACAGTTCGAGCGCCCGCGCGCCGATCGCCGCGTCGTCGTGAGTCGAGAGCGCCCGGAACTCCGAGACGGCCTCGTCCTGGCGCGCCCTGAGCGTGCCCATCAGCCGCGCGCGCTCGACCCGGGCAGCCGCGTCGACGTCGACGCCCTCCATCTCGGCGAGCACGACGTAGCGGTCGTAGGCGATGAGCGCGCCCCGTCCGTCACCGGCGCGGTCGAGGGCGCGGGCGGCGGTGAGTGCGATCGACGCGTCGTCGAGGGCGTCGAGGGCCAGGAGCGACGCGGCGGCCGCGCCGGCGACGCGGCTTCCGGGTGCCTCCTCCAGCGCGCGCTCGAACGCGGCCCGCGCCTCGGCGCGGTCCCCGCGGGCCAGCGCCACGCGACCGAGCACCTCGAGGCCGAGTGCGCGCCGCTCCACCGGGGCCTCGTCTCGGACGAGCACGCGGTAGGCCTCAAGCGCCCCACTGGTATCGCCCGCCTGCCAGCGCGAGCGAGCGTCGGCGTGCCAGGCACGGTCGCGAACCTCGGGCTCGGTGATTCGGGTCAGGAGGGCCCGTACGGCGGCCGTGTCACCCGCCTCGACGACATCGCCGAGCCAGGCGTGGGCGAGCCAGGACGCCACGTCGCCCGCGACCGACGCGTCGAGCATGGCGAGCGCCTCTGCCCGCGCGTTGCCGCGCCAGAGCGCCCGGGCCCGCCTCGCGACCAGCGCCTCGGCGTCGGCGGGGCCCTCGACTCCGACGCGGGCGTAGGCCTCGGCCGCCTCGATCCACCGGGCCGCCTCTTCGTGGACCCGGCCCGTCAGGTACCAGGCCTCGGAGCCGCCCACGGCCCGGACGTCGTCGCGCTCGAGCAGACGACCGGCCCCGGACCAGTCACGGAATCCGGCGCGCGCGCGCGCCAACAGCATCAGGCCGTCGGCACCGAGCGCGCCTGCCGCCGCGTAGGGCTCGAGCAACCGCGCCGCGTGCCAGTACCGCTCCACCGAGAGCTCGTCTCGAGCCGCCACCACCGCCTCTCGGCTCGCCGCCCCCTGCGCCCACAGAGGGACGGGGTCTGCGCCGATGAGGACGGTCGTGGCCACCAGCAGGGTCACGAGCCGGCTCAGCGGGGGCGTGCGCCCGGCGCAAGCGTGCCGCCGGACAAACCGTGGAGCGAAGCAGGTCTGCATCATCGAAGCTCCCTACCCCGTCCTGGCACGGAGGGTCTCGCTGGACAGGAAAAAGGGCCCCCCGCTCGTGCGGGGAGCCCTCTTCCAAGCCCGGCCACGGCCGGGCCGAGTGACGCGGCGGTCAGCCCTGATGCGCCTGCATCGAGTGCAGCGCGTCGATCATCTTCTGGGCCGATTCCTCCATGTCGATCACGAGCGCGTCGATGCGCGACACGAAGTAGTTGTGGCCGATGCTCACCGGAATCGCGATGGCCAGACCGAACGCGGTCGTCAGCAGCGCCACCTTGATGCCTCCGGCGACCAGCGTGGCCTCCACCTCGCCCGCCAGCTCGATCGACTGGAAGGCCAGAATCATGCCGATGACGGTGCCGAGGAAGCCGAGGAGCGGCGCGATGTTCGTGAGCGTCGCGAGAATCACGAGCCCCTTCTCGAGCTTCGAGAGCTCGATCAGGCCCTGGTTCTCGATCGCCTTCATGACGCGCTCGGTGCCCTCGTCGTGCCGCTCGAGGCCCGCGTAGAGAATCTTCGCGGCGGGCGTGTTCGAGTCACGCGTGACCTCGAGGGCCTCGCGAATGCGATGCTGATTCAGCAGCTCGTCGACCTCGCTCAGAATGGCGCGCGTCTTGGACGCCTTCGCCGAGAGATCGATGAACTTCCAGATGATGACGAGAATGCCGAGGAGGAGACAGAAGGCCAGCGGCCAGCGCATGAAGCCGGTGTCAGCCCACAGCTGCGCGATCTGCTCACCGAGCGTCAGATCCGGCGCGTCGACGCCCGGAATCTGGAGCCAGGCTCCGTAGAGACTAGTCACACCGACCAAAAGGACCTCCAGCCAAGATGTTCGAAGTGTGCGTACGGGTGCCGTCCGCGTTCTCGCGTAGACACCGGAAGTTGGCGGCGAGTCGCCATAATGACTCGCGTCCGCCATCGGTGTCAACCCCCAATACGAGGGGCTGAAGATACCTTTACAGGGCGACGCGAAAGGCATTCCCGCGCGCGCTCGTGCGCGGCCGCCTCAGGCGCGGGGGTCCCCGGTCGTTCCGGGCACCGGGTGCGCCGCGCCTGGCCCCACGACCGGTTGGGGGATCGCCTCCAGCAACGCCCGTGTGTGGGGGTGCTTCGGGTTCCTGTACACCTCCTCGGCATCGCCGACCTCGACGAATCGACCGGCCTGCATGACGGCCACACGGTCGCTCACATGACCGACCAGCGCGAGGTCGTGGGCGATCAGCAGATAAGTCAGTCCCGCCTCTTCCTGGAGGTCGGCAAGCAGGTTGACGATCTGCGCCCGGACGGAGACGTCGAGCGCCGATACCGGCTCGTCGAGCACGAGCAGTTCGGGCTCGACCGCAAGTGCACGCGCGATGCCGACGCGCTGGCGTTGGCCGCCGCTCAATTCGTGCGGAAGGGCGTCGATGTAGGTCACGTCGAGCCCCACCTGCACGAAGATCTCGCGCACCCGCGCCCGCGCCTTCGAGGCCGAGGTGGCGAGCCCCTGCACCCGTAGCGCCTCGGCAACGGCGGAGCCCACCCGCATGCGTGGATTCAACGACCCGAGCGGGTCCTGGAACACCATCTGAATACGGCGCCTGATGCGCCGGAGGGCGGCGCCACGAAGCGTGCGGAGGTCGACACCGTCGAAAACGATCCGGCCCTCGTCGGGTTCCACCAGGCGGAGCAGGCTTCGGGCGAGGGTACTCTTGCCGCACCCCGACTCGCCGACGACCGCGAACGTTTCACCACGGCGGATCTCGAAGCTGACACCCGCCACCGCCTCGATGGCCGAGCCGCCGCGACGTTCATAGCGCGTGGCGAGCCCCGAAACCTCGAGCAACGGCCGAGCGGCACCGGCGCCGTTCACGCCGGCCCTCGACGGTCGCGGGCGGGCTCGTCGAGCAACCAGCAACGCGCCGCAGAGTCGAGCGGGCCCGCCTCCAGCAACGGAGGTTCCTGCGCGCAGCACCGCTCCCAGGCGTAGTCGCACCGAGGGTGGAAGCGGCACCCCTGCGGCCACGCCGACGCGCGAGGCACCGACCCCCGGATCGGGCGGAGGCGCCCCCGGCGTTCCTCGAGCCGTGGCAACGACCCCAGAAGCCCCCTCGTGTAGGGATGCCTCGGGTGCTCGAAGACCTTGGCCGCGGCGCCCGCCTCGACGATCCGCCCTCCGTACATGACCATGACCCGGTCGCACACGCCGGCGACGACCCCGAGGTCGTGCGTGACGAGAAGCATGCCCATGTCGCGGTGCTCGAGCAGCCCCTTGAGCAGCCTCAGGATCTGGGCCTGCACGGTCACGTCGAGGGCCGTCGTGGGCTCGTCGGCGATGAGGAGCGACGGTTGCAGCGAGATCGCCAGCGCGATGAGCACGCGCTGGGCCATGCCGCCCGAGAGCTGGTGCGGGTACTGACGCGCCACCCGCTCGGGATCACCCAGCCCCACCTCTCGGAAGAGTTCCCGCACGCTGCGCCGCGCCTCGGCGGCGGCGACTCCCCGTCGGCGACGCAGCGCCTCGGCGACCTGGTCGCCCACCCGGAACACCGGGTTGAGCGCACTCATCGGGTCCTGGAAGATCATCGACATCTCGAGGCCGCGCAGCTCTCGTCGCCGTTCTTCGGACCACCCGCCGATGTCGTCGCCGCGGAAGCGGATCGACCCGTCGTGCGTCGACGCGCCCGTGGGCAGGAGCCCCATGATCGCGAGCGACGTCACCGTTTTTCCGCACCCCGACTCGCCCACGAGCCCCACCGCCTCGCCCGGTCGCACCTCGAACGACACGCCGTCCACAGCGCGCACGGGCGGCTGTCCGGCCGTGCCCCGAAACCGCACGGAGAGATCGCGCACCTCGAGCAGGCTCATGGTCCGTCGCCTCGCCGCCTCGGGTCCAGCGCTTCCCGAAGACCGTCGCCCATGGCGTTGAAGGCCACGACGACGGTGACGATCGCGAGCCCCGGAAAGGTCGCCACCCACCACGCCGTCTCGAGACTTCTGAGGCCGTCGGAGACCATGCTTCCCCACGACGGCGTCGGCGGTCGCACCCCCAGGCCGAGGAACGACAGCCCGGCCTCGAGCACAATGACGTGCCCGACGCCGAGCGTCGCGGCCACGATCGCGGGGCCGAGCGCGTTCGGCACGACATGCCGCAGCACGATGCGGTGTCCCGGGTATCCGAGGGCCCGAGCTGCGAGCACGAACTCGGACTCGCGGAGTGACAGCACCTGCCCGCGCACCAGCCGCGCCATCGTCGGCCACTCGGTGAGCCCGACCACGATCATCACCACCGCCAGCGAGGGCTCGAACAGCGCCACGACGGCGATCAGAAGCACGAGCCTCGGGAACGAGACGATGACGTCGACGAACCGCATGAGCGCGGCGTCGACGCGCCCGCCCAGGTACCCGGCGACCGCCCCGATGAATACGCCGAGGGTGGTCGAGATGGCGACCGCGACCAACCCCACCCCGAGCGACACGCGTGCGCCGTGCAGCACGCGGCTCAGCACGTCGCGCGCGAGCTGGTCGGTACCGAGAGGGTGCGCCGCCGAGGGGGCGGCCCATCGCTCGGCGAGCGGTCCCTGGGCGGCAGGATCGTAGGGGGTGAGCGCGGGCGCCATGATCGCGACCAGATACGCAACAAAGACGACCACGAGCCCTGCGAGGGCCAACTTGTTGCGTGCGAAGATCCGCCAGGACGTGTGGAAGCCCGACGCTGGCACCACCGCGGGCCGAGGCCCGACCCGGATCTCACTCGTAGCGGACACGAGGGTCGGCCCAGCGGTAGAGGACGTCCGCGAGCAGGTTCCCGAGCACCACGATGCCCGCGAAGAGCAGCGTCGCCGCCATGATCAACGGGTAGTCGCGCAGGACGATCGCGTCGTAGACGGTCTTGCCCATGCCCGGCCAGCCGAAGATGGTCTCGATGAAAACCGTGCCGCCGAGGAGCACCGGCAGGTAGAGCCCGACGAGGGTGATCAGGGGAATCAGGGCGTTGCGCAGCACGTGCCGCCCGAGAATCCGGTGTTCCGTGTACCCCATCGCCTTCGCCGTGCGCACGAAGTCCTGCCGCATGGCCTCGAGCATGCTTCCGCGAACATGCCTCGCGATCCCCCCCATCAGGATCAGCGCGAGCGTGAACGCGGGCAACGCGAGGTGCCACGCGCGGTCGAGCACCCGTTGGACGGGCGAAAGCGCCTCGTACCCCACGGCCGACTGGGTGCCCGAGACGGGAAAGTAGACGGGCCACTGCCAGACGTTGCGGGCCAGGTGCGCGAAGACCAGGCTCAGCATGATCGCGAGCCAGAACGACGGTGTCGAATGGAAGACCAGCGTCACCACGCTGAGCACGCGATCGAGCCAGCCGCCCTCACGGCGCGCCTGGATCACGCCGATCAGCGTGCCGCTCACGAACGCCAGCACGAGCGCCACCGCGGAGAGGAGCAGCGTGTTCGGGAGTACACCCGCCAGCACCTCCGACACCGGACGCCGGAACGAATACGACGGCCCGAGGTCGCCGCGCGCGAGATTGCCGAGCCACACCGCGTACCGCTCGTGGATCGGTCGGTCGAGTCCCCACTGCGCGCGAATCTGGTCGACCGTCTCGGCGCGCATGCCGGGCACGACGAAATGGCTGGTGGGGTCGCCGGGCGCGAGGTGCACGACGAAGAACATGAGCGTGACGACGCCCAGGACCAGCGGCACGGCCCCGGCGAGCCGCCGGAGCACGGGCCGGGTCACGAAGGCTCGACCCACCACTCCCGTACGTTCAGCCAGGTGCCGCGCTCGTCCATCTCCGCACCACGCAGCCGGCGGCGAATGCCGTTCAGGTGCGCCGGGTAGTACAGAAAGGTGTAGGGTTGCACCTCGACGAGCGTCCGTTGGTACGCCTGCCAGAGCGGCCGCGCCTCGTCGCGGTCGACCACAAGCTGGAGCGTGTCGAGGTAGCGATCCAGTTCAGGGCTCTGCACGCCGGCCCACTGGTACGGCGCATCGACGCGCTCCGAGTGGAACAGGTCGGTGTCGTCGACCTTGAACTCGTGCGCCCAGCTCAGGATGAATGCGTCGAAGTCACGGGCCGCAGGATCCGTGACCTGCCCCATCAGCGTGCCCGTCTCGACGATCTCGGGGCGGACCTCGACGCCGATCTCGGCGAGCTGCGCCTGCATCACCTCGGTGAGGTCCTGGCGCAGCCGGTTGCCCGAGTTTGTCTTGAGCGAGAAGGAGAGCGGCACGCCCGCCTCGTTCTCACGCACACCGTCACCGTCCCGGTCGGACCAGCCGGCCTCGTCGAGCAACGCACGCGCCGCGGCGCGATCGAAGCTCGCCTCCGCACCGGCGCTGGGGTCGTAGCCGAAGTGGAAGGGGGGCACGCTCGCGGTGGCGACCACGCCGTGGCCTGCGGTGAGCGCGTCGACGATCGCCTCGCGGTCGAGTCCGCGCGCGAGCGCCCTGCGCACCCTGGCGTCGGCGAACTGCTCACGGCGCGCGTTCCACGCGACGAAGGCGAACTCGCGTGAAGGGCTGACACGGAGCTCGAGCGACGGATCGGCCTCGATCGCCGGAATCTGGTCGGGTAGCACGAGGTAGTAGAGGTCGATCCCGCCGGAGCGGAGTTCGTTCAGAAGCGTCGCCTGCTCGGGCACGACACGGTAGACGTACCGGTCCAGGAAGGGCCGACCGCCGAGGCTCGGGCTGAAGGCGGGGTTGGCGCGGAAGGTCCAACTCTCCTGCGGACGGTAGCTCTCGAACACGAACGGGCCGCTCCCGACCGGGCAGGTACCGTACGGGTGCTGGCCGAGCTCCGAAGGGGGCACGTCACCGAGCAGGTGCTCGGGCATGATCGCGACCGTGCGCCACGGGTCCAGGAAGTCGGCGTGCGGTCGGAGCCGGAAGGTCACCGTGAGCGAATCGACGACCTCGACCCCTTGGTCGCCGGCTCCGTAGTAGTCCCAGTAGGCCGCGTTCGGAAACGCCGTCGCCGGATCGCTCGCCCGCAGGAAGGTGAAGGCGACGTCGTGCGCGTCGACCCGGTCGCCATCGTGCCAGAAAACGTCGCCCCTGAGCCTGAAGGTCAGCGAGGTGCCGTCGTCGTCGACGCTCCACGACTCGGCGAGCCATGGCGCCGGCGCGAAGTCCTCGTCGTAGCGGATGAGCGTCATCTGGTTGACGAACATCTGGTGCTGGTTCGTCGCCGAGTGCTGGAGCGCAAAGGCGTTCATACCCCCGGTCAGGTCGCCGATGCCCCCTGCCACAGCCACGCCCCCGTACCGGTCATCGCCCTCGGGCGCCACCCACTCCGATTCGGCGCGCGCCATGAAGGCGTCCACGCGCGCACGAGACTCTGCGCAGAATCCGGACTCGGCGCCCCCGGCGTCCGCGGTGCGGTCCCCGCCCGCCCCGTCTCCGCACGCGGCGAACACGAGGGCGCAGGCCCCGGCGGCCAGCCGGAATCTCGAACGGTCGTGGTGCGAAAGCATCGAAGACCTCATGGAAGGGTGTGCGGTCGGCGGGGTCAGCGTCGCCAGGTCCATTCGGCCGACCGGTACCTCGAGAGCAGACCGGCCTCGGCGGCGCGCGCCTCGTCCGTCAAGGTGCCCCGCTCGTCTCCGTCGGGCCAGTCCCCGGGAAATCGGCGCCGAAAGCCATGCACCAGAGGCGCCACCAGGTCGTCCGGCCGGGGCGCCTTGCCGAGAAGCTCGTCGAGGGTGGCCGGGGCGATCGTCGGCCCGCGCGATCCACGCACACCGGCCGGCGCGCGGAGCGCTTCGATGCGGCGCTGATCGTCACGCAGGAGAATCGAGCCGTGCTGGAGCAGGCGCCCCTCGACACGGGCCTGCGCGCTACCCACCAGCTTGCGCCCGTGTGCCGACACCTCGCCCGGAGCGGGCCCCATGAAGCACGGGCCGCCGTCCAGCGGCCCGACGACACCCTCGTCGCCCACGACCGAAGCGCCCACCCCGTACGCCGAGAGGCCGTCGACCAGCGCCTCGTTGATCGCGCGGTACAGGGCGCGCAGCTTCGGGCGCCCCCCGAGCGGCACGACGACCGCGTACGTGAGCTCGCCGTCGTGCAGCACGGCGCGCCCCCCGGTCGGTCGCCGCACGACCTCGATCTGCTGCGCAGCGAGGGCAGAGTCACTCCAGGCGCCCCTCGCCGGCTCGTTGCGGCCGAGCGAAAGCGTCGGTCGTCGCCACGTGTAGAAACGCAGGACGGCCTCACCCTCGCCGAGCGTACGCGCGAGCGCGTGGTCGCGGGCCATGTTGCGCGCGCCGTCGACCGGCCCGTCGCGGAGCACCCGCCAGCGCAGGCCGGTCGCGCCCACGGCGGTCGTCAGCCCATCGCCTCCTCGTACTCCTCGATCGGCGGGCACGTGCAGACCAGGTTCCGGTCGCCGTAGGCGTTGTCGACCCGTCGCACCGACGGCCAGAACTTGTGCTCGCGCGTCCAGGGTGCGGGGTAGGCCGCCTGCTCTCGCGAGTAGGCGTGGGCCCACTCGCCGGCGAGCAGCGCGGTCGCGGTATGGGGAGCGTGCTTGAGCGCGTTGTCGTCGCGATCCGCGATCCCCAACTCGATCTGTTCGATCTCGGCCCGGATCGAGATGAGCGCGTCGCAGAAGCGATCGAGCTCGGCACGGGATTCGGACTCGGTCGGCTCCACCATGATCGTTCCGATCACGGGCCAGGACATCGTCGGCGAATGAAACCCGTAGTCCTGGAGCCGCTTGGCGACGTCCTCTTCCGTCACGCCCGCGCTCTTCCGGAAGGGGCGCAGATCGAGAATGAATTCGTGCGCGACCCGCCCGCGTCGGCCACGGAAGAGCACTTCGTAGTGCTCGGCGAGCCGCTCGGCCATGTAGTTGGCGTTCAGGATCGCGATCTCGCTCGCCCGACGCACACCGTCGCGTCCGAGGAGCGCGATGTACGCCCACGAGATCACGAGAATGCTGGCGCTGCCCCAGGGCGCGGCCGACACGGGACCGATCGCCTTGGCGCCGCCCACCCGCACGACCGGATGCCCCGGCAGGAATGGGGCGAGCTTCTCGTTCACGCAGATCGGCCCCATGCCGGGGCCCCCACCGCCGTGCGGAATCGCGAAGGTCTTGTGCAGGTTGATGTGGCAGACGTCGGCGCCGAAATCGCCGGGCCGGGCGAGCCCGACCTGTGCGTTCAGGTTGGCACCGTCGAGGTAGACCAGCCCCCCGTGCGCGTGCACGATGTCGCACACCTCACGGATCTCCTCTTCGAAGACGCCGTGCGTGGAGGGATAGGTCACCATGATGGCCCCGAGACGATCGGCGTGCTCGGAGGCCTTGGCCTTCAGGTCGTCCATGTCGATCGAGCCATCGTCGCCGACCTTGACGACGACCACCCGCATGCCGGCCATGACGGCGCTGGCGGGGTTGGTACCGTGGGCCGACGACGGAATCAGGCACACGTTCCGGTGCTCTTCGCCGCGGTCCTCGTGGTAGGCGCGAATCACCAGGAGTCCCGTGTACTCCCCCTGCGCACCCGAGTTGGGCTGGAGCGACACGGCCTGGAAGCCGCTGATCTCCGCGAGCCACGCTTCCAGTTCGCCGATCAGCTCGCGGTAGCCGGCGGCCTGGTCGTCCGGAGCGAAGGGGTGAATCCCCCCGAACTCGGGCCAGGTGATGCCGACCATCTCGCTCGTCGCATTGAGCTTCATCGTGCACGAGCCCAGGGGAATCATGCTCGTGTTGAGCGACAGGTCGCGGGACTCGAGGCGATGCAGGTACCGCAGCATCTCGGTCTCGCTGTGGTAGCGATGGAAGACCGGATGGGTCAGGTACTCCGACGTGCGGGTGAGCGCCTCCGGAAATCCCCGTGCTTCGGCCGAGGCCGCAATCTGCTGGGCGTCGAATGCGGGCGCCGCGCCTCCGTTGAAGGCCCGGAAGAGGTCGTCAACGTCGGTCGGCACGACGGTCTCGTCGAGCGCGACGCCGACGGTGCCGTCGCCGAAGTCGCGAAGGTTGATTCCGAGCTGGAGCGCCACCTCGAGCACCTCCGATGCCTCGCGCGCCGACGGTCGCACCCGCAGCGTGTCGAAGAAGTCCCGATGCACCAGCTCGTGGCCCATCTGCTCGAGCCCGCGCGCGAGAGTCGAGGCAAGCGCGTGGACACGGGTCGCGATGCGGCGCAGCCCGGACGGTCCGTGGTACACGGCATAGGCGCCGGCCATGACGGCGAGGAGCACCTGCGCGGTGCAGATGTTCGACGTCGCCTTCTCGCGCCGGATGTGCTGCTCGCGGGTCTGCAACGCCATGCGGAGCGCGCGGTTTCCGTCGGCGTCGACCGACACGCCGATGATGCGGCCTGGAATCTTGCGCTTGAAGCGATCGTGGGCCGCCATGAACGCCGCGTGCGGACCGCCGTAGCCCATGGGCACGCCAAAGCGCTGGCTGTTACCCACAGCCACGTCGGCACCCCACTCGCCGGGCGGCGCGAGAAGGGCCAGCGCCAGCAGGTCCGTGGTCACGGCGACGAAGCCGCCGGCCTCGTGGACGCGCTCGGCGAACGCCCGATAGTCGTGCAGCGCGCCGTCGGTGGCGGGGTACGCCAAGAGCGCACCGATGCAGTCGTTGCCGGGTTCGAACGTGCTCCAGTCACCGACCTCGACCCGGATCTCCAGCGGCCGGGCGCGGGTGCGCACGACCTCGATGGTCTGCGGGTGGCAGTCCGCGCTCACGAAGAAGAGGTCTCGGTCCTCACGCGTCTCGCCGGCGAACATGCTCATCGCCTCAGCGGCCGCCGTGCCTTCGTCGAGAAGCGACGCATTGGCGATCTCGAGGCCGGTAAGGTCGCTCACCGCGGTCTGGAAGTTGAGCAGCGCCTCGAGCCGGCCCTGGGCGATCTCGGCCTGGTAGGGCGTGTACTGGGTGTACCATCCGGGGTTCTCCAGGATGTTCCTCTGAATCACCCCCGGCACCAGCGTGCCGTGGTACCCGGCCCCGATGTACGAGCGAAGGACCCGGTTCCTCGACGCGATGCCCCTCAGACGCTGAAGGAGCAGGTGCTCGGGCATCGCCTCGGGTAGGTCGAGGTCCCCCTCGAAGCGAATCGACGAGGGCACGGTCTGGCCGACGAGTTCGTCGAGCGAAGAAAGGCCGAGGGTGTCGAGCATCGCCGCCTGATCGTCCACGGAGGGTCCGATGTGGCGATGGACGAAACGGCGCTCGGGGTCGATGGACATGGTCATGGGCTTGGCGTACTCGGGCGATTTGCGCGGATCAGCCGTCGCTGACGCGCTCGGTGTAGGCGGCGGCGTCCATCAACCCTTCCAGGTCGCTCGTATCGGCGACACGAATGCGGACCATCCAGCCCGCGCCGTAGGGGTCGGAGTTGACCAGCGATGGATCGTCTTCGAGGGCTGCGTTGGTGTCGACGATCTCGGCCTTCACGGGGCAGTACAGGTCGCTCGCCGCCTTGACGGCCTCGATCGTGCCGAACGACTCCATGCGATCGAAGGTGTCACCGCTGGACGGAAGCTCGACGAACACGATGTCGCCGAGTTCGCCCTGGGCGTAGTCGGTGATGCCGACATCGAACACGTCGACCTCGTCCGTCGGCTTCAGGTACTCGTGCTCCGCGGTGTAGAGGAACCCCTCGGGGATCTCGGACATGGACCTACCTCGCGTGGTTCGATCGTGGCTTCGGCGTGAACGCCGGGAAGATAGAAGATTCCGGGCAGGCACGATATGGCCGAACGGCTTTTCCCGCACTCCCGGCGCGGGTACCTTTGACGGGCCCCGTCCAACCACACCGATCGGGAGTACGCATGAACCTCGACGCGCTGGTCGCGCCGCTCCGGGCCGAGGTGGTGAGCGGTGCCGCCGTGGTAGGACGGACGGCGGGCGAGGTGATGAGGCGGGTCGCGGTGCGGGGCTCCGCGGCCGACGCCCGGGGGCTTCGCGAGCTGCTCGGTCAGGCCGCAGTGCGGATTCTCGACGCGCAGCCCGCGATGGCCCCCCTGGTCAGCCTCGCGACGCGTGTCCTGAACAGCGTGGACGAGTCCGACGCTCTCGAGGAAGCGCGGCGGGAAGCGGCGCAGGCCGCCGAGGCGTTTCGAGGCGAGGTCGAAGAGGCCGTGCGTCGCACCGCGCAGAAGGGGGCCGAGCTGCTGGCGGAGGGAGGCCGCGTGGTCACGCTCTCGTCTTCGATCACGGTGCGCGGGGCGCTCGTCCGGGCTGCGCGCTCGGCGAAGCTCGAAGCGGTATGCCTCGAGAGCCGGCCGGCGGGCGAGGGAGAACTCCAGGCCCGCGCCCTGGCGGCGGAAGGCGTGCCGGTGATTTTCGCCGTCGACGCCGCCGCCGAGACACTGCTCGAAGGCGCGCGTTGCGTCCTGCTCGGGGCGGACTCGGTGGGCGATCTCGGGGTGGTGAACAAGATCGGCAGCCTCGCGCTCGCGCGTGCGGCGCGAG
>CBFGQV010000007.1:0-23914 GCA_965651045.1 uncultured bacterium | reverse complement strand
CCGCCGACAGGTAGAGTCCCGGCTCGACGGTCAGCACCATGCCCGGTTCGAGCAGACGGCTGGCGCCCCAGCGCGCGTAGTCGCCGACGTCGTGCACGTCGAGCCCCAGCCAGTGCGACGTCTGGTGCGGATAGAAGGGCTTGTGCGCCTCGTTCTCGACGAGCTCCGCGGGGTCCCCCTCGAGCACTCCCAGGTCGACCAACCCCCGGGCGAGTGTAGTGGCGGCCGCCCGGTGAGCGTCGGCGATCGGCGCACCCGGCCTCACCCCGTCGAGCGCCGCGCGCCGCGCCGCCTCGACGATCTCGTAGACCGCGCGCCGCTCGCCCCCGAACCCGCCGCCGTTGCCGCCGGTGCCTCGAGCGCCGCCCACCGGGAAGGTGCGCGACAGGTCGCCGGCCATGAGCCCGTAGGCCGCACCCGCGTCGATCAGCACGAGGTCGCCGTCCTCGACGCGCCGGCGGCCGTCGACGTAGTGCAACACGCAGGCGTTCGGACCCGAGGCGACGATGGTCTCGAACGCCGGGCCGTCGCCGCCGCCCGCCCGGAACGCGGCTTCGAGCGTGGCCTGAACGCGCCACTCGCCGACCCCGGGGGCGAGCGCCCGCGCCGCCGCACGCATGCCTTCGGCCGTGAGCGCGACCGCCCTCCGCAGGCGCTCGATCTCGGCCGGGTGCTTGCGGAGCCTCAGATCGTCGAGCACCCGCCCGGGGTCGGTGACCTGCCAGGGGCCGGACCCGGTGCGCGGTCCGCGGGCGCGCGCCCACCGAAGCGCGTCCACCACGAAGCGCTCGAGGTGCGGATGCTCGCCCAGGCGGAAGTACACGGCGTCGGCGCCGTCCAGGAGCGCGGGCAGTTCGGAGGGCAGCTCGGCGAGCGCGTGCACGTGGTCGGCTCCGGCCTGTTCGCGGAGCGCGTCGAGCGGCGTGCGAGGGCCGGTCCAGCGCTCGACCTCGGGGTCGGGGGCTTCGGCGAAGACCGTGAGCTCCGAGTCCGCGTCGCCTTCCTCGCCGGTCGCCCTCAGCACCGCGACCGTGCCCGGCGCGCCAAGCCCGGTGAGCCAGTAGAGCTCGCTGTCCGGGCGGTGCGGGTACTCGGTGTCGCGCGAGCGGTACCGTACGGGCGTGCCAGGAAGCACGAGCACGCCGCCGGCGAGGCGCCGCGCGACCGCACGTCGGCGCTCGGCGAAGATCTCATGGGGAAGCGGCCGGGCGGGAGCGTCGTCGGGCGTCATGGCTGCGGGGCGCGCGGGGTACCCTGAGTGGTCGGAGCGTCCGTAACTTGCGTGTGCGTTCACCGTCGAGCCAACCCCCGCCCCTGGAACCATGCCGATCCGCTTCCGACCCCTGGCGCCCTCCGGCGCTCGCCCGACCGCCCCGGCGTGGCCGGCGTCACCGGTCCCGATCGCGTCCCTCGCTCTGGCGCTGACGGTCGCGACGCCGGCGATGCCGCTCGCCGGGCAGCAGCCCGCAGGGTGGGGCGCCGAGCCGCTCTTTCACACCTTCTCGATCGTCGCGCTCGACCGGGAGACCGGAGAGCTCGGGGTGGCGGTCACGACCCGCAACACCTGCGTCGGCAACGGCGTGCCGTGGGTGCGCGCGGGAGTCGGGGCCGTGGCCACGCAGGCGGCGACGCGGGTGGAATACGGCACGCTGCTTCTCGACCGGCTCGCCGAGGGCGGCGATCCGGCCGGGGCGCTCGAGGCCGTGCTCGCCGACGACGGCGCGCGCGCGCGGCGGCAGCTCGGCGTGGTCGACGCCGAGGGGCGTACGGCGCAGCACACGGGCTCGGAGACGAACGCGTGGGCGGGCCACCGCGCGGGCGACGGGTTCGCCGTCCAGGGCAACCTGCTCGCCGGACCGCAGGTGCTCGATTCGGTGGTCGCGGCCTTCGAGCGCTCGTCCGACAGCGGGCGCCATCTCGCCGACCGGCTCGTGTCGGCCCTCGAAGCGGGCCAGGCGGCCGGCGGCGACGCACGGCGCGGGCGGCTGCAATCGGCCGCCGTGCTCGTGGCCGACCCGCGCGAAGGGGTGGCGAGCCGTCCCGACGGGCAGTCGGTCTTCATTCACGTCTGCGAGCACCCGTCGCCGGTCGCCGAGCTCCGCCGCGTCTACGACACGAGCTCGGGCACGCTCGGTTTCCGTACGCTGCAGCAGTACTCCGGTCGTGACGTGGCTCAGCTCCAGATCATGCTGCACGCCCTCGGATACCTCGAGGCGCCCGAAACGCCGGGCGGCGGCACGACCTTCGAGCCCGACGGTGTGTACGACGCCACGACCGTCGAGGCGGTCGAGCGATTCCGCGCCGACCGGGGGCTCAGTACCGCACGGAACGGGTCACCCGCCGGCCTCGTCGAGCCCGAAACGGTCGAGGCCCTGTGGGCTACCCTGGCGGAGCGCGGACTCGAACGCGACGTACGGGAACAGCTCCGAACACTGACTCTCATTCGCCGATGACCGCCATGCCCCGTCTACCCGTCTCTGCCTTCGCCGCTGCCGCGCTCTCGGTCGGGGTACCGCTCGGGGTACCGCTCGGTGCGCCGTCCGCCGCCGCGCTCGCCGCGCAGCAGCCAGCGCCCGACACGGTGATCCAGATTCCCCCGATCCGGGTCGAGGTGCTCCGCTCGCCGCTCGCGGGGGTGCGCACGCCCTACGCTGTGGCGGGGCTCGAGTTCGGCGCCGACGTCGCCGGGCCGCGCGACGCCGTCTTCCTGGCCGATCGTCTCCAGGCGCTGCCGGGGCTGCAGATCCAGAACCGGCACAACCTGGCCGTCGGCGAGCGGCTCGCGGTGCGCGGCTTCGGCGCGCGCGCCCAGTTCGGGGTGCGCGGCCTGCGGGTGGTCGTCGACGGCATACCGGCGACGCTCCCCGACGGGCAGAGTACGATCGACCACCTGGACCTCGCGTCGCTCGGGCGGGCCGAGATGCTCCGGGGCCCCGGCTCGTCGCTCTACGGCAACGGAGCGGGCGGCGTGCTGCTGCTCGAGACACGCCGCGCCGACGCGGGCGGTGCGCCGAGCGTCGGCTTCCGGGCCTCCGGAGGCGGCGACGGCCTGGCCGAGGGATCGGCCTCGTTCGAGCACACGACCGCTGCCGGCGCGTCGACGCTCGCCTCGCTGAGCCGGCTCTCGTACGGGGGGTACCGGTCCGACCCCGTCGACGGGGGCCACTACGGCCAGGCCGACCGCTGGACCCTGAACGCCCGCCACCTGCGCCCCTGGCTCGGGGGCGAGCTGGCGCTCACCGTCGCCGGCGTCGACCTGGAGGCCGAGAACCCGGGATCGCTGCCGGTCGACAGCCTCGGCGACCCCGACCGCTCCGCGTGGGGATTCAACGTGCGGCAGCGCGCCGGCAAGACGGTCGAGCAGCTGCAGGCGGGGGCGAGCTGGAAGGGCCCCGTCGGGGCCGCGGCCAGCGAGTTCGCCGGCTGGATCGTGGCGCGCGACGTCCGAAACCCGATTCCGAGCGACATCATCGGGCTCGACCGTGTGGCGTGGGGTGCCCGCGCCGCGCTCGAGGGCCAGGCCGGCCCGCTCCGCTGGGGCGGCGGCCTCGATCTGGAGCTCATGGACGACCAGCGCACCAACCACGCCAACGAGGGTGGCGTCGAAGGCGAGCTGGGGCTCGAACAGGACGAGTCGGTACGCGCGGTCGGCGTGCACGTGCGGGTGGCCGGCGATCTCGGGCCGCTCAGCGTGCACGGCGCGCTCCGCCACGACCGCGTGCGCTTCGAGGCCGACGACCGGTTCCTCGCCGACGGCGCCGACGACTCGGGTTCGCGCACCCTGACCGGGTGGAGTCCCTCGCTCGGCGCGCTCCTGCCCCTCTCGCCGACCGTCGACCTCTTCGCGTCGATGTCGTCGTTCCTCGAAACCCCGACCACCACCGAGCTCGCCAACCGCCCGACGGGCGCGGGCGGTTTCAACCCCGAGCTCGACCCCACCACCGGCCGGAGCTGGGAGGCCGGGGTCCGCGGTCGCGCGGCCGGCCGGCTCGGGTGGGAACTGGTCGCCTTCCGCACCGACCTCCAGGGCGAGCTGGTGCCCTTCGAGGTACCCGAGTCACCGGGCCGCACCTTCTTCCGCAACGCCGGCGAGTCGCGGCACGAGGGCGTCGAAGCGTCGCTCCGGGCTTCGCTTCCGGGGGGGATCACCGCCCGCGCCGCGTACACGCGGGTGGACGCGCGCTCTCGCACGGAAGCCGGCGCGGCCCAACCCGGTGACCGGCTTCCGGGCCGCGCCCCGAACCGGTTCGAGGCCGTCGCCTCGCTCGACCGCGGGCCGTGGCGGGTCGCCACCGACCTGCAGTGGAACGACGCGGTGCCGGTCGACGACGCCAACACCGCCGAGGCGCCCGCGCACACCCTCGTCGGCGCGCGGGCCTCGGTGGCCCTCGTGCCGCAGGGCCGGGTGCGGGTGACGCCTTTCGTCGCCATCCACAACCTCTTCGACGAAGACCACGTGGCGTCGGTCGTGCCCAACGCCTTCGGCGGCCGCTTCTTCGAACCCGGACCCGGCCGGCAGCTCCGGGCGGGCGTGTCGGTCACGTTCTGAGCCGCTATCTTCGGCCATGCCTCGAACCAGCACGCCCTCCGTCCTGGCGCCGGCCCTTCTCGCGCTGGCGCTCGCCGGCGTGATACCGGCGGCGCTCGCGCCCGTCCCGGTCCACGCGCAGCAGGCGAACACGATCCGGGTCGGCCTCTCCGCCGGGGGCGTCAGCACCCTCGGCCTGCTGATCGAGTACGTGGACGGCCACGGCAGCACGGAGTTCACGGTCGGCACGTGGTCCTTTCGCGACCTCAGCGTCTCGCTCGTGCGCCGTCAGTATTTCGGCGTTTCGTCGCTCCGCCCCGTGCTGGGCGTCGGGCTCTGGGGGATTCTCGCGACGCCCGAAGGCGAACGCCCCGGCATGGCGCTCGTGCTTCGCGCCCCCATCGGCATGGACTGGCGCATGGACGGCGACCACTTCCTCACCCTGGACCTCAACGTGAACCGGGGGCTCTGGGTGCGGCGCACCGATCCGACCGACGACACGCCGCTCAACCAGCGGCTGGTGCCGCTCCCGGGGATCTCGTATCGGTGGTGGGCGCGCTGAGAGCAGCCGCCGACCGGGGCCCGGTCAGCTTCCGGGCTCCATGCCGACGTACTTGAGTCCGCTGCCGGTGTTGAAGAGCACCACCTCGTCGTCGTCGGTCAGGAATCCCTCCTGACGAAGCTGCTGGGCCGCGGCCGCCGTCGCGCCGCCCTCGGGCGCGGCGAAGACGCCCGTGTCGGCGCCCAGCGTGCCCACCCAGGCGGCCATGGCCTCGTCGTCGACCGCCACCGCCGTGCCGCCCGACGCGCGCAGCGCCTCGAGGATCAGGAAGTCGCCGACCGCCCCCGGCACCCGAAGGCCCGACGCATAGGTGCGCGCGCCCTGCCACGGCTCGGCGCTCGACGCGCCGGCGTGGAAGGCTCGGACCATCGGCGCGCACCCGGTGGCCTGCACGCTCACCATGCGCGGCCGCTCGGCGCCGATCCACCCGAGCGCCTCCATCTCGTCGAAGGCCTTCCACATGCCGATCAGGCCGGTGCCACCCCCGGTCGGGTAGACGATCGCGGTCGGCAGCCGCCCGCCGAGCTGCTCGAACAGTTCGTAGCCCATGGTTTTCTTGCCCTCCACGCGGTAGGGCTCCTTGAGCGTCGACAGGTCGAACCAGCCGTGCCGCTCGACCCCCTCGCGCACGACCCGGCCGCAGTCGCTGATCAGCCCATCGAGCAGTTCGAGGTGCGCCCCGAGCGCGCGAATCTCTTCGATGATCGGCCGCGGCGTGTCGCGGGGCACGACCACGTGCACCGGAATGCCCGCCGCCGCCCCGTACGCGGCAGCGGCGCCTCCGGCGTTGCCCGCCGAGGGCAGCGCCACCGCCGTCGCGCCCAGTTCGACGGCCCTCGAGACCGCCATGCCGAGCCCGCGCGCCTTGAAGCTCCCGGTCGGGTTCTGCCCTTCGTCCTTGACCCACACGCGCCCCACGCCGAGCCGCGCGGCGAGCCGGGGCGCGTCGAGCAGGGGCGTCCAGCCTTCGCCGAGCGCCACTCGCGCTCGGGGATCGCGCACCGGAAGCACCGGCGCGTACCGCCACAGGTCGGCCCGACCGCCGTCGTCGAACCGCGGCAGGAAACCGTCTCGTATGCGGGCGAGGTCGTAGCGAGCGAAGAGCGGCTTCCCGGCGGGCGAGAGGCCCATGAGGCGCTCACTCTCGAAGCGCTCGCCGGTGGCGGTACACTCGAGGTGGGTCGCGCCGTACACGAGGTCTTCGGACATGGCGGTCGGTGGCTGCTGGGGTGAAGGTCAAAGGGCGTCCGGCACCCGGACGGTGCCGGATGGTATCAGAGCCGACGCCCGACACAAGGCTTCTCGGTGCGCGCGGGCAACCCGGAAACGCGCTCGCGCATCGAAGTCGGTGGAGAACTCGGTGGTTCGTGCGAGGCGAGGAGGCAACCGGTGAGGATGCGGTGAGCGAGACACAGGTGATACAGCGGGCCTGCCAGGGCGACGGGCAGGCGGTGAGGGCGCTCTACGAGCGGTACGCTCCGCGGGTCTACGCGGTCGTGCGCCGCATCGCGGGCGACGACGATCTGGCGCAGGATTACGCCCAGGAGGCGTGGATTCGCGCGATCCGGGCGTTGCCGACCTTTCGGGGCGACGCGCGCTTCTCGACCTGGCTGCACCGCATCGCCGTGAACTCGGCGCTCCAGGCGGTCCGCAAGGCCGAGACGCGCACGCGCCGCGAGGCGCCGATGCCCGACGCGGTGCCGGTGGTGCCGCGCTTCGGCGACGCGCTCCTCGAGCAGCGGCTCGAGGCGGCCATGGACCGCCTGCCCGACGGCATGCGGCAGGTTCTGATCCTGCACGACGTCGAGGGATACACCCACGAAGAGATCGGCGAGGTGCTCGGCGTGACGTCGGGCACGTCGAAGTCCCAGCTGTTCAAGGCCCGCGCGCGCATGCGGGAACTGCTCGCCCCGGCGGCCGAAGGCATCGGCGGCGACGAAGGAGCGGAAGCATGGAGCATCTGAATCTCGAAACCCTGGCCCGCCTCGTCGACGAGGCACCCTCGCAGTCCGAGGCGGAGCACCTGAAGGAGTGCCGACGGTGCAGTGCCGAGCTGGAGGCGCTCGCCGAGCAGACCGCGGCCCTCGGCGCGCTCGCGGACATGCGTCCTGCCCGGGGCGCGTGGGACACGCTCGAAGCACGCCTCACCAGCGAGGGCCTGATTCGCCGTGAGCCCTGGTTCGGGGGCAGCATGGGTACGACGCCCCGCTGGATGCGCATTGCCGCCTCGGCGCTGCTCTTCGTCGGCGGCGCAGGGCTCGGTGCGACCTTCGCGGGCGACGGCGTGCCGCTGCGCGGGCGGAGCGCACCCGACCGCACGCCGTTCCAGCTCGCCTCGGACGCGACCAACGTGGATGAGGCGGCCGAAGCGGTTCGGGTCGCGGAGCGTCAGTTCATGGACGCGATGATCCGCTACCGCCAGCTGCTCGAGGCGGAGAACGGCGGTGAGCCGCTCGGTGAGCCGGGCGCGCACTATGCGGCGCTCGAATACCTGGCCGCCGCGGCCCAGGTCGCGGTGCAGCAGGCGCCCGCCGACCCGTTCCTGAACGGGCTGCTCGCGTCGACCCTCGCCGAGCGCGAGGCGGCCCGGCAGGAAGTCGTCCGTCGGGCCGGGACGGACTGGTACTGAGGTCGTCATGAAGCTCGGTCGCGCCGTCCGTCACGCCGTCCTGCTCGCCGCCACCTCGGCGGCGGGGGGGCTGCTCGCCGTACATCCGCTCGCCGGGCAGTCGCTCGAGCGCACGCGGAGCGTGACCGTCGAGCGGACCCAGCGGGGATGGCTCGGGCTGTCGCTCCGCGAAGTGCTGGCCACGCCCGGCACGCCCGGTGCGATCCAGGGGGTGCGCCTGGTCGTGACGGACCTCTACCCGGGCGGGCCGGCCGAGGCGGGCGGGCTGCGCGCGGGCGACGTGCTCGTACGCATGAACGGCTCACCCGCCGAGATCCTCCGCTTCCGGAGCCTCGCGGACCGGCTGCTGCCCGGAGATCCCCTTCTTCTGAGCGTGATCCGGGACGGACGCCCACTCGAGTTGTCGATCGAGGCGGGCGCCGCACCGGAGCGCGACGAGTTCGTGCGCCAGATTCTGCAGGTGCATCTGGACTCCGTGCGCGTGGCCTTCGCGCCCCGGCTCGATTCGCTCGAGTCCGAGCTTCGCCTGCTCGAGGTGCGGGGCTCGCTCCTGGCGTCCGCCCCCCACGTTCAGGTCGCGACGGTCGACGGAGACACACTCAAGACCTACGTGGTGGTCACGGGCCCCGACGGCGACCGCGTCACCCTGACCGAATTGCAGGCATCGGCCGAGGCGGGCGCACACGGCGGGGTGACCTCGCGCGGCACGACGACGGCGACCGGCCGGACGGGCACCCTACGGCCGGTCGACGCGCGAAGCGTGGTGCGCCTGCAGTCCGCCATGGAAGACTCCGCCCGACGCGACGTCGAGCGTTCGGCGTGGACCGAATGGCAGTTCAAGACGCCCTACGTCACCGGAGCCAATCGCGTGGCCGGCGCCGCACTTCGCGCGCTCGGCACGGGGCTCGGGTCGTACTTCGGCGTGGAGCAGGGCGTGCTGGTCCTGGAGGTCGCGGAAGGTACGCCGGCCCGGACCGCCGGACTCGCCGCGGGTGACGTGATCGTCCGCGCGCAGGGACAGTCGGTCGACGGCGTGCCGACGTTGCGACGGCTCCTGGCCCGGAGCCTGGGGGCGGTCGAACTCACCGTGGTCCGCCGCGGCCGGACCATCGCGCTCACGCTCCCCGGCTGAGCACGCCTCGCCTCAGTTGCCCGACGAGTCGGACCGTTCCGGCCGCCGACGCCGGTCGAAGGCGTTGAGCAGGGAGTCGTACCGCGCGGCCTGATCGGCATCGAGCACCGACCGGATCGCCGAACGGGTCGCGTCGACGATCGCCCAGTACCGCGGGTTGTAGGCGTTGCGGTACTCCCGCTGCAGGTCGCGCATGGCCTGGTACTCGTCTTCGAACTCGTTCTCGAGGTCACGCATGGCCTGACGGTGGTGCCCGACGATCGAATCGATGCGCGCGCTCTGCTCGTCGGTCAGCCCCACGCGCTCGTACATGGGCACCCGACGCTCATCGTCGTCGCCGCTCTCGTTCTCGTCGTTCGGCGTGTCCGCGTCGGCCACCTGGTCAGTGGCCTCGGTAGCGGCCGCCGAGGCCAGCGCCCGGCGGTCGAGCGCCACCCCGACCACCACGCCCGAGACAAACACGAGCGCGAGCACGACCATGGAGAGGAGCCGCACGCGGGAGCCGTTGGCCATCAGAAGATCTCCGAAGCGAACATCACCCCGGTGGGCATCGCCCCCGGCAGGGCCTCATCGGCGAGTACCGCGGGGATCGGCTCGCCACCGCCCTCGGCCAGCACCTCTTCGACGTGCAGCAGCTGCTCGGCGGTGCCGGCGACGACGGGCGACTTCAGGGGCTGGAGCAGGAAGATCGCCGCGGCCGCGGCCGCGAGAAGCGCCGACGGCACGACGGTCCGCGCCCACCCCGAGACCACGTCGTTCACCGTGATGTCGGCCATCGCGCGGCGCCGGGCGAGCTCGCCCGAGGCGCGCCGCATCACCGCCTGCTGGAAGCGAAGCCAGTACGCAGGATCCGATTCGGCGGGGTCGAGGCTCGAGAGCCACTGCCGAACGCGCGGGTCGATGCCCTCGCTGCTCGCGCCGTTTTCCTGACGCTTCCCCGGCCCCGGCCGCCCGTAGTCGTTCTCGTTCATTGTCCGTCCGTCGGTTCCGTGGTCGCACCGAGCAAGGCACGAAGGGCCTTGCGCGCGAAGTGGAGATGGGACCGAACGGTGCCCGAGGGCAAGTCCATGCGTTCCGCGATCTCCCTGTGCTTCCAGCCCTCCAGGTCGTGCAGGAGTACGATCTCCCGCTGAACCGGAGGCAACTGGTCCAACGCCTCCTGCAACTGTTCCCTCAACTCCACCCGCTCGGTCACCAGATCGGGCGTCGGACCACGATGGCTCGTGGATTCCGGAACCTGATCCGAATCGCGAAGCGACTCGCGCCTGACGAGGTTCCGGGACCGGTTGCGCACGATGGTCATCAACCACCCCGCGAACCGCTCCGGGCTCCGGCACTCCTCCAGACGCTCCAACGCCACCAGGAACGACTCCTGCGCCGCGTCTTCGGCGTCTTCGTGCCGCCCGGTGACCGACATCGCCACCGCGTATGCCGATCGCATGTACCGGCGCACCAGCACGCCGTAGCACCGCTCGTCGCCTTCCCGGGCACGCAGGACCAGCGCACCGTCGTCCATCTGATCGAGCGCTGTCATGAATGACACGGAAAGGGGAGAGGTTGTTGAGCGCCGCGGCGCCGACCGGCGCGGTGCCTTCACGGAGGCCACGATAAACTAGGGGCCGACCCGCGTTCCGCAAAAAGGGGGATCGCGAGTCGGCCTCCTGTGCAGAGCCTTCCCAGGCCTCGCCCGTGGCGGCTCCGCCGCCGCGCGCGGGTGCTACCGCCGGACCATGCCCCGGCGGGCGACGCCGAGCAACGCGCGCTGCCGCGGTTCGAGGAGTTCGTGAAGGCGCGGCGCATAGGCCTCGTGCAACGCGCGGCGCCGCTCGGCCAGGGCCGCCGCCCGCTCGCGCGCGCCGTCGCGGTCGAGGGTGCCGTCCTGCCGGCCCTCTCGGATCGCGGTCATCTCGCTTCTGAGCGCCTCGGATTCCGCCCGTACCTCGTCGCGCAACTGCGTGAGGGCCGTGACCTGACCGTCCGTCAGGTCGAGCGTGTGCCGTCGGTCCAGGATCTGCCCGATGCGCAGGTCGAGCCCCATGGGTCCGGCCATCGCGCGCTCCGCCATGCCGGGCCCCTGTCCGCGTGGGTTCTGCATGCGCGGGCCTCGCATGGGCCGCGCGTGCCGACCCTGCCACCCCGCGCCGGGCCCGACGCCCGGACCGGCCCGCCCCCCGCCCCGGGCCTGCGCGCCGAGAGAGTCCGCGCCGGCGATCCCCAGAAATGCGACGCACAGGAACGTCGTGATCGTCTTCGTCTTCATCATGGCCTCCGCCGTGATCGTCCAGGTCGTACTACTGTCCACGTCCATGAGACGCCCGGGGCGGTGGTTCGTTAGGCCGACGGCCCGAGAAAAGGAAACGGCCCACCGAACGCGTGTCGGTGGGCCGTCTACGTGGTTGCAGCCACGCCGCTTCGTCAGGCCACGCCCTTCCAGCGGCCGTAGGGAAGCGTCGGCGTGGGGCGGGTCTTTCCGCCCCATATGAACGCCGAGATGCGCGGCGCGCGGGGCTCGGCCTGGCGTGCGCCCGCGATCACGATACCGGGCAGAGGCTCGCGGCAGCGGCCCTCGCCCGTGGTGCTCGATCCCCTTCCCATCTTCCTCGTCATGGTATTCCCCAATCCTGCGCGGTCGCAGGAGCGTCGACGGACCTCAGTAAGGCGTCCAGCGATGGACGACCTCTGTCGTAGAAAGAAACGAGCAGGGGCCGTGCCAGGCGCACGCCCGGTCGGGCATATCGATCGCAAGTCTCTGCGCTGCAAAGCACTAGGGCGGCATGCCGTCACCGTTCGGGGATCGAGCGATCCCTCGATACGTGTCTGATCGACACACCTGATTGTCGTCAGATAGACACAGGTCAGCGCTGGCCCGGTCGACGCGTATCGGCGAAGAAGTCTCGTTCGTCGTCGGCCCCCGAACCGGACGCCTTCGAGCGCTCCAACGCGCGCACGATCTCGTCGTCGGAGAGCCGGTCGAGCTCGTCGAGGGGCAGCAGCGCCTCCCGGGCGTCGCCCCCGTCCGCCGGCTCGAAGACGAGGAGCGCCAGGTCGACGCCGGGATCTTCGGGCCGCCCGGAGCGGGTACGCCCCACGAGGCGGGCGACCCACGGCCGGCCGGCCGGATCTTCGAAGGCCCGCGTCGGTGCGGGTACCTCGGGGGGGGGCGGTGGTGCCTCGAGTTCGAGCGCCTTTCGCACGGGCGTGGGGCGCGCCGGTGGCGGCGGTCCGGACGTGTCGGACGTGCCACCGGTGCCTTCGCGCGCCGGCGGAGGCTGGAAGGGCGCGCCGCCGGTCGGCGGGTCGGGGGGGCTGCCGTTGTCGTCCATGGTCCGCCTCGCGGTCTCGGGTGCCTGGAGCCGCCCTCAACCTCGCGGCTCGCACCCCCGGGCATCAAGGCACTACCTTTCCGCATGACCCAGAGCCTCGACCCCCTGTTCCGCCCGCGGTCGGTGGCCGTGGTGGGCGCATCGCGCCGTACGGGCACCATCGGCCATCAGATTCTCGACAACGTGCTCCGCCACGGATATCAGGGGGTGGTCTACCCTGTGAATCCCACCGCGAACTCGGTCCACTCCATCGGCGCCTACCCGACGGTCGACGCGATACCCGGACCGGTGGACCTCGCGGTGGTGGTGGTGCCCAAGCACGTGGTGCCGGAGGTCGTGGAGCAGTGCGGCCGCAAGGGCGTCCAGGCGCTGGTCGTGATTACGGCCGGCTTCAAGGAGGTCGGGGGCGAGGGGGTCGAGCGGGAGCGTCGGTTGGTCGAGCGTGCGCGCGAGCTGGGCATGCGGCTCGTGGGGCCGAACTGCATGGGCTTGCTCACGACCGATCCGGAGGTCTCCCTGAACGCGACCTTCGCGCCGACGATGCCGCCCCCGGGGCCGATGAGTTTCATGAGCCAATCGGGGGCGCTCGGGGTCACGATCCTCGACTACGCGGCCGAGTACGGCATCGGCATTCACCACTTCGTCTCGGTCGGGAACAAGCCCGACGTCAGCGGCAACGACCTGATCGAGTACTGGGAGTCCGATCCGGGTACGCGTGTGATTCTCATGTACATCGAGAATTTCGGGAACCCGCGGCGTTTCACGCGCATCGCTCGGCGGGTCACGCGCTCGAAGCCGATCGTCGTCGTGAAGTCGGGGCGGACGAAGGCGGGCGCGTTGGCGGCGTCGTCGCACACCGGCGCGCTCGCCGGCACCGACAACGCGACCGACGCGCTGCTCGCGCAGTGCGGGGTGCTCCGGGCGGACTCGATCGAAGAGCTCTTCGACATCGCCATGGCGCTCGAAGAGCAGCCGGTCCCGGCCGGGAACCGCGTGGCGATTCTCACCAACGCCGGGGGCCCAGGCATCATCATCGCCGACGCGTGCGAGTCCGCCGGCCTCGAGGTCGCCGAGCTCACCCCCGAGACGCAGGGCGCGCTGCGGGCGATTCTGCCCGAAGAGGCCTCGGTCCGGAATCCCGTCGACATGATCGCCTCGGCCACGAGCGAGAGCTACCGCTCGGCGCTCGACCGCGTGCTCTCGGACCCCGGCATCGACGCTGCGATCGCCGCCTTCGTTCCCCCGCTGGGCATTCGCCAGCTCGACGTGGCGCAGTCGATCGTCGAAGCCCGGCGGAATCACGCCGAGAAGCCCGTGCTCGCCGTGCTCATGGGGCGTGACGGACTGCCCGAAGGCCGCGCGCAACTTCACGAAGCGGGCATACCCGCCTACATCTTTCCGGAGTCCGCCGCGCGAGCGCTGGCGGCCCTGTACCGCCATCGCCGATGGCTGGACCGCCCGGTCGCCGAGCCCACGCGCTTCGACGTCGATCAGGACCGCGTGACACGGGTGATCGAGCATGCCCGTGCCGAAGGGCGCGACGGGCTGCTCGAGCACGAGGCGCTCGCGGTCTTCGACGCCTACGGCATACCCACGGTGCCGCACCGCGTCGCCACGGACGAGGCGGCCGCGGTCGAGGCGGCCGAGGCGCTGGGCTATCCGGTCGTGGTCAAGGTCCTCGCGCCGTCCGTCGTGCACAAGACCGACGTCGGGGGTGTGGCCGTCGACCTGCGCAGCGCCGACGACGTGCGCACGGCGGTGCGCTCGATCGGGCGCTCGCTCGACGAGGCCGGGCTGGCCGGCGATCAGCGCGGCTGGCTGGTGGAGCGGTACGTCGCCGGCGGCAAGGAAACGATCGTGGGCATGAGCCTCGACCCGGCCTTCGGCCCCGTGCTCATGTTCGGCCTCGGGGGGATCTACGTGGAGGCGCTGGCCGACGTCGCGTTCAGAATTCAGCCCGTCACGGCCGACGACGCGCGCGACATGATCGGCTCGCTCCGCGGCCGTCGGCTGCTCGAGGGCGTGCGCGGCGAGCCGGCCGCGGACACCGCGGCGCTGGTCGAGGTGGTGCAGCGCGTCTCGCAGCTCGTGGGCGACCACCACGCGATCGCGGAACTCGACATCAATCCCCTGCTCGCGCTTCCGCAGGGCGCGTGCGCCGTCGACGGTCGGGTGCGCCTCACCCCTGCGGCCCCCTGACGCGCCCCGGGCGTCGTACGCCCGGCCGCACAACGGCGACCGAGCGGGGTAGGTCAGCGCCATGGGACGTTACGACGACATTACCGACGAGCGGCTCCGCGCAGAGCTGACGCGCTTCGCGCGCCTCGTGCTCCGCATGGAGGAAGAGGGCGTTCTGATCGATCGGACGCATTCGGTGCTCCGCCTGCTCGGCGAGCTCCGCCAGATGGTGTTCGCCCACGAGGTCCGCAACACCGTTCGGGACCAACCGCCGCGCCCGCACCCGCTCACGCGCCAGGAGCGCCTCGAGCGCGACGCCCGGGCGCGCGACGCCGACCAGCCGGACTCCGTGCCCGAGTCCGGGCCGCCTTCCGCGCCGCCTTCGGGGCGGGAGTCGGCCCAGGAGTCGTTTCGCATCGTACGCGAGGCGCTCGACCGCGAGCGCGCGCTGCTCGATGAGCTCACCGGCGAAGTGCCCTCCGACGAGGACGACGAGGGTCGGGAGGACGGCTGACCTGCCGCCCGCCGCGCCGCGACCCGACACGCGGAACTTGCACGGCACGGCGTGGCGGTTGAGAATTGGAACCGTTACCGGCACGCCCGACCCCCCGAGCCCTTCCCCTTCGGAGGCACTCCGTGGACGAATTTCTCAGCGCGCGGCGGGAGTACGCCCAGCTTCTGAGACTCCACGACCGGCTCGGGGTGCAGCTGCGGCGTGTTCGCGACGAGCTCGAGGCGCCCGGCACCAACGCGCTCGTTCGTGAGATCCTGCGGCGGACCGGTGACGCGCCGGGCGAGTCGATGTCCGAGATTCTCGCCTCGGTCGAAGAGGCGCTCCGGACGCTCAAGATGGCGTCGTCGAAGGCGCAGCTGTCGCTGCTCGAGCGCCACGAGGCGCACGAGGTCGACGGGGTGCCCAACCTGCCGCCCTCGCTTTCACGCTTCCTGGCCGAGCGGGTCGAGTCGCCGCACTTCGAGTACTCGGTCCGCCAGGACGAGGTGCGGGGGTGGGTGATTCGCTGGAAGGAGCGCACCGGTGCGGGCGCGATTCGCGGCTGCGGCCAGTTCTACGAGCGCCCCTACGCCTGGTTGGACGACTGAAGTCGGGGGTCAGGCACTCGCTCCGTCCAGCCGTCCTCGCAACGTCTCGACCGCCTCGGCGCCGTAGAACATCGTGATCCAACGGGCCTGGATCGGCGTCACGCGGCGCACCGCCCAGACGAGATGCACGTAGTCCGGCTCGACCGGGTCGGTCCGGAGCGTCATGCCCGCCTCGAGGGGCAGGCGGTTGCCCTTCCGGTTGTTGCAGGGCGAGCACGCGGTCACGACGTTCTGCCAGACATTCTCGCCCCCGCGTGAGACGGGCACGACGTGGTCGCGGGTGAGGAACTGACGCCCCTTCAGCTCGCCGCGGTGGCGACCGCAGTACTGGCACGCGTAGTCGTCGCGCGCGAAGAGGAAGGTGTTGGTCACCTGGCGCCGGAAGCGCCGCGGCACGTGCACGTACCTCACCAGGCGAATCACCGTCGGGCACGCGACCGAGGCGTGCTCCGAGCGGAACTCGCGACTGCCGTCGACCTCGAGCACCTCGGCCTTGCGGTCCAGCACCAGCCGGATCGCGCGGCGGATCGGCACCAGCGTCAGCGGCTCGTACGATGCGTTGAGAGCGAGGCACCCCATCCAGGTACTCCCTCGTCGGCGACTCCGTTCGAACCCTCTCGCCCGATTCTAATGCGACCCGCGAGCGCGCGGCAACGGGTGTGACGGGCGCGTGACCGATCCGCGACGCCGACGGTGCCACGACATGCTGGGGGCGGCGTGGCGGTCAGGCACCACATGTCGGCCCTACAAGAGCGCCGTCGGGTCGCGGTCGAGTATGAGGCGCACGTCGTCGCCCCGCACCTGGAAGCCCTCCATGAGTGCGCGCGCCACCCGACCGAGGTCGCCGGCGCTCCGGGCGCGCAGCAGGAAGTGCCAGCGCCAGCGCCCGTGCAGCCGCTCGATCGGGGCCGGCGCCGGGCCGACGAGCTCGACGGCGGGCGCCCCTCGACGCCGGAGCTGGCGCTTGAGCCAGGTCGCCGCGGCCTCGGCCTGATCGGTCGCCGCGTCGGGGTCCGGGCTGCTGACCACGACGTTGGCGAGGCGCACGTGGGGCGGGTACGCCGGGTGGAGCCGCTCTTCGAGTTCACGCTCGGCGAAGCCGCGATAGTCGTGCACGCGCGCGGCCTGGAGCGCGTAGTGCTCGGGCATCGACGTCTGGATCAGCACCTCGCCCGGCCACTCCCCCCGGCCGGTCCGCCCCGCGACCTGCGCGAGAAGCTGGAAGGTCCGCTCGCTCGCGCGAAAGTCGGGCAGGTGGATGCCCACGTCGGCGTTCACCACCCCGACCAGCGTCACGCGTGGGAAGTCGAGTCCCTTGGCGATCATCTGCGTGCCGAGCAGAATGTCGACCTCGCCCCGCTCGACCCGACCGAGAATCTGGTGGTGCGACCACTTTCCCGAGGTGGTGTCGACGTCCATGCGCGCCACCCGTGCCTCGGGAAAGGTCTCCACCACCACGCGCTCGACCTGCTCCGTGCCGAGCCCCCGGAACGAAAGATCGTCGGAGCCGCAGCGCTCGCACCGTCGGGGTGCAGGCTCCTCGTGCCGGCAGTGGTGGCAGAGCAGGCGCCCGCCGGCGCGATGAAAGGTGAGCGAGACGGAACAGTTGGGGCACTGCCGCACGTCGCCGCACTCCCGGCACTGCACGAACGAGCTGTAGCCGCGGCGGTTGAGCAGGAGAATGACCTGCTCCTGCCTCTGCAGCCGTCCGCGTACCGCGGTGACCAACCGCTCGGAGAGCGCGCCCCCGGCGACGTCGTCGTCCTTCCTGGCCGCCCGCAGGTCGACGAGCTCGACGGGCGGCAGCGGCCGGCCGGCGATCCGGTCGGGGAGTGCGACCCGGTGGAACTTGCCGCGCTCCGCGTTGCGCCAGCTCTCGAGCGAGGGCGTGGCGCTGCCCAGCACGCACACCGCGCCGGCCAGCCGGGCCCGCATGACGGCAAGATCGCGGGCGTGATAGCGCGGGGCCTCGGACTGCTTGTACGAGCCGTCGTGTTCTTCGTCGACCACGATCGCGCCGAGCCGGGGAACCGGCGCGAAGAGCGCCGAGCGGGCGCCGACGGCGATGTGTTTGTCACCCCGGCGCAGCTGTCGCCACGCGTCGTAGCGCTCGCCGTCGGAGAGCGCCGAATGCAGCACGGCCACGTCGTCGCCGAAGTGCGCCCGGAAGCGCTTGACGGTCTGCGGGGTGAGCGAGATCTCCGGCACGAGCACGATCGCTCCCCTGCCCTGTTCGCGCACGTGACGCAGCAGTTCGATGTAGACCCGCGTCTTACCCGAGCCGGTGACCCCGTGCAGCAGCACCGGCCGGCCCCCGCCGGCGTCGAACGCGTCGAGCAGGTGGCCCACCGCGCGGCGCTGGTCCTCGGTGAGGGGCGGGGGCGGTCCGGCGCCGGGCTCTTCCCGTCCGGCGAAGGGGTCACGAATCACCTCGCGGTCCTCGACGGTGACCAGCCCCTTCTCTTCGAGCCCCCCGATCACCGAACGGGAAAAGCCACCGCCCTCCAGCAGCGCGGCCAGCTCGGCCTCGCCGCCCGCCCGCTCCAGATGCTCGTACGCCTCTCGCTGTCGATGCGCACGGCCGAAGACGTCTTCGCGCTCCTCCAGGTTGGGGAGCTCGCGCGCCAGGATCACCGTGCGACGCGTCTGCACGCCCGGCACCTGCGGAGCCACCGCCTCGTGGCGTAGCACGCCGGCGTCCTGCAGCGCCCTGATCTCCGGCCATATCGACCCGCCACCGAGCGCCCGCCGCAGCGTGAGCACCCGCACCGGTCCCGCGCGCTCCTCGAGCGCCCGCGCGAGCCGGAGCGCCCGCGGGGAGAGGCCGTCGGGCACCGGGCCGGCGAGGCTCAGGTAGTCGCGCGTCGCGTCGGAGAGCACCGAAGGCTGGGTCGCGGCGAGGGCCACGCCCGGCGGCGCGACATAGTAGTCAGCCATGAACCGGCCCAGCTCGAGCACGTCGGCCGGGACCGAGGGCTCGTCGTCGAGCACGTCCAGGATCGGGCGCACCCGCTCGGGCCCCGGCCCCTCGCTCGGGCCCACGACCCACCCGATGCGCTCCTTGCGCCGGAACGGCACCAGCACGCGCATGCCCGGTTCCGGCACACGGTGTCCGGCCACCTCGTAGGTGAAGGTCGTATAGACCGGAAGCGGCAGCGCGACCTCGACGCGCGGGCGCGCCCCGGAATCGGGCGAGGTCACACGTCGAGCAGGATCAGGTCGGTCTGCGGCTCGGAGGGCGTGACCTCGGGCCCGTCGTGCCCGAGGTGGACGTTGATCTCGCTGCGAATCCCCACGTCGCCGGGAAGGTAGATGCCGGGCTCGACCGAGAACCCCACACCCGGCAGCAGCAGCCGGTCGTCGCGCGTTTCGAGGTTGTCGAGGTTCGGGCCGCTGCCGTGCAGTTTGCGGTCGATCGAATGGCCGGTGCGGTGAATGAAGTGGTCGCTGTGGCCCGCGGCCGCGATCACCCCGCGCGCGACGTCGTCGACCTCGTAGCCGCGCACCGCCTGACCGGCGGCGACGCGGTCACGAATGAAGTCGACCGCCCGGTCGCGCGCCTCGCGCACGGTCTCCCAGAGCGTCACGACGCGCGCCGGGGCCGAGGGGGCGAGCACCCCCATCCAGGTCTGGTCGGCGGCCACCCCCGCCTCGGAGGTGCGCCCCCAGAGGTCCACGAGCAGCACCTCGCCGGCGGCGATGGTCTCGCCCTCACCGTCCGGAGCGTAGTGGGGATCGGCGGCGCGGGCCCCGACCGCGACGTGGGTGTCGGCGTCGACGCTCACCCCTCCGCGCGCGAGCGCCTCGAGAATCCAACGCGTGAGGGATCCCTCGGTGTGCGGACGCCCCGATCGCACGGCACGCGCGGCCTCCTGGAACGACTCTCGCCCCACCCGCGCGACCACCTCGGCGGCGCGGCGGTGATCGGTGAGCTGCTCCGGCGACCAGGCCGAGAAGAAAAGGCTCACGAGGTCGCCCGAGCTGCGCAGCTCGGCGCCCGCGCGTCGCACGAGCTCGACCACGCCGGCGGGCACGAGGTCCACCGTCGGCACGGCGTCGCCGGCCGAATACTCGAGCGCCAGCGCCTGCCGCCCCGCGAGCAGCGCCTCGAGGCCGGCCTCGAGCTCGCGCCAGCCGGCGTAGCTCTCGAGCCCCCAGGGCCAGTGCCGCCACGCGGAATGCTCGATGGCGTGGACGAGCGCGCGGGGCTCTCCTTCGCGCGGCACGAGCACGAACGCACGGCGCGTGGTCCAGCCGGTGCCGAGGAGCGCCGCCGAGATCCAGTTCTGGCCGCGGAACTCGTAGAGCAGCCATCCGTCGAGGTCGCGGTCGGCCAGGGCGGCCTGGACGCGGGCCACCCCTTCGCGGGTCGTAAGCAGGGCGTCGCTCATGGGTCGTCGGGCGTGAAGAGGGGAAGGCCGCGAGTCGCCTCGGTCGATTCGGGTGACTCCGTCGAATCGGGCGACTCGGTCGTCGATCGGGCGTCGGACGGTTCGAAAGGTTCAGCGGCAGGGGACACGGCGGCCGCTTCCGCCGACCCGGTGCCGGTGGGCTCCTCGTCGCCGTCGGTCCGGGTGCCCTTGATCAGGTCCAGTCCGAGCACGCGTTCGTGGGTGAGCAACCGGTGCACCTCGCGTTCACGGGCCAGCACGGCACGCACCCCGGCCCAGCCCCAGCGAGACCAGGCACGACCGAGAATCCCCAACTTCTCGGGAAGCGTGAAGAGTTCCGCGAAGTCCGGAAACGGCTTGGTGACCTGCGACCGGAAGGCGGTCTCGGGGTCGGTCCAGTCTTCTATGTGGAGCCCGCGCACGCCGGCCTCGCGGAGCAGCCGTTTCCACTCGACCAGCATTCGCGGCTCGACGCCCAGGTGCGCGCTCAGGACGTTGCGGCGGGCCTGGTCGACGGGCGCGGTCCAGACGAGCTGGACGAGCACGACCGCGCCGCCGGGCCGGGTCACGCGCACCAGTTCGCGCACGGCCGCCTCTGGGTCTGCGTCGGCCGTCATGCCGAGCTCGCCGACCGTGACGTCGAAGATCGCGTCGCGGTAGGGCAGCTTGTCGCTCGGCGCACGCTGGATCTGGAGGCGATCACCGAGGCCGGCGTCGCGCACGCGTTCGATCGCGCCCTGCACGAGCCGCTCGTCGTTCTCGATGCCCGACCCGTGCACGCCGAACTCACGCACGAAATACTCGAGCGACACGGCCTTGCCGCAGCCGACGTCGAGCACCTCGGTGCCCTCGCCCATGTCGGTGAGCACCGCGATCTGCCGCGCGAGTTCCTGGCCGCCCGGCGGAAAGAGCGGGCGGGGACTGAGCCGCACCAGGTCGAGCATCGAGGGCGCGTCGCCCACGGCAGGTCCGCGTTCCTGCGAGGGGGTCACGTACGGGCGGTCAGAAGAACGTGGCTTCTTCTTCGGCGTCGACCTCGCGCATCGCCTGCCTCAGCCGCTCCTCGTCTTCGGGCGAAAGATCACCCTCGGGCACCGCACGCGGCGGACGCGACGCTCGCATGCGGCGCAGCGCGACGATGACGGCGGCGAACCCGACGAAGACACCGAGCGGCGGCACGACCCACGCGAGAAGGAGCGAGGCGCCGGTCCGCTTGGGCAGCGCGCGGTACTCCTCGCCGTGGTTCGCGAGCACCCACTCGACGATCTCGTCCGACGACCATCCTTCTTCGGCGAGCATCTGCAGGCTGTCGCGGAGCGCGGCGCCCTGCGATGACGAGCAGACCTCGAGCATGAACCCCGGACAGTAGGGAGACTTGAGCTGCTGGATCGCCTCGGAGGCCTCGGGGTGGCGCTCCTGAATGCCCTCGCCGCGCACGGGTCGCTCGTTGGCCGCCTGCGCGAGGGCGGGGGCCGGTGCGAACGAAAGCGCGGCGAGCGCCAGCGCGGCGAACGACGCGCCGACGCGATGCGCCCGGGGTGATCGGCTCGTGGGGCTCATGGTCTCCTCTCCGTGAACGGGAGTGCAGGGCCTCGCCTGCCTACCCCGTGGTGGCCGGAAGGGTCGGGTCGGCCGGCTCGACACCCGCGAGGCCGCGCAGGGTGGCCACGGTCGCGAGTCCGGTACGGCGTGGATCGTAGCCGCCCTCGAGCGCCGCCACCACCCTTCCCCCGGCCGAGCCGGCCTCGGCCCGCTCGAGCAGGCGACGCACCATGGCGTGAAAGTCCTCCGGCTCGAGCGACTGCCCCCCGAGCGGATCGCCCGCGAGCGCGTCGAACCCCGACGAGACGAGCACGAAGTCGGGGTCGAAGGCGCCGAACGCCGTGTCGAGCGCAGCCTCGAACCGGTCGAGGTACTCCGCCCGCGGGGTCCCGGGCGCGAGCGCCACGTTGAGCGTCGCCCCCTCGCCCGCCCCCTCGCCCCGCTAGTCGGGCGCGCCGGTCCCCGGCCAGTGCGGAAACTGGTGCAGCGAGAGGAAGAAGACGGACGGGTCCTGCCAGAACACGTCCTGCGTACCGTTCCCGTGGTGCACGTCCCAGTCGACGATCAGCACGCGCTCGGCGTGGCCGCGATCCTGGAGCCAGCGTGCGGTCGCGGCGACCGTGTTGAAGAGGCAGAACCCCATCGGGCGGTCGGGCGTCGCGTGGTGCCCCGGGGGGCGTGCGGCCACGAAGGCGTTCCGGTACCGGCCGGCGGCGACCGACCCGGCGGCCTGGAGCACGGCGGCGAGCGACCCCGAGGCGGCGGCCCACGAGGCCGAGGACACGCGCGTGTCCTCGTCGAGCGCGACCCCTTCTCCTTCGGCGGTCGCACGCGCCACCGCGCGCCGCACGCGCTCGACGTGCTCGCGCGTGTGTACCCTGAGCAGCACCTCGTCGGGCGCTTCGAGCGCCTCGTCGAGCGGCACCTGCTCGACCCGGCCGTGCAGCGCGAGCATGTCCCGGCCGACGGTCGAGGTGAGGGCGCGCAGGCGGCCCTGATGCTCCGGGTGCCCCCACCCGGTGTCGTGCAGCGACGCCGCGGGGTGGAGCAGGAACGCGGTGGTCGCCACGGAAGGGCTCAGGAGCCCGCCATTTCGAGCGCCGCCGCCACGCGTTCCTGCAGCGACCGCACCTGGTGGCTTCGGCTGCGCAGCGCGATCAGCGCGTCGCACGCCGCGGTCGTGGCCGACATCGTGGTGATGTAGGGCACCCCGTAGGTGATCGCCGCGCGGCGCATCGCGTAATCGTCGTACTGCGACCGCTTGCCGAGCGGCGTGTTGATGAGCAGGCTCACCTGGTCGCTCACGATCAGGTCGACGATGTCGGGTCGGCCCTCGCCCACCTTGAACACGCGCTCGACCGGCAGGCCGAGGCGCGCGAGGTAGGCGTGCGTACCCTTGGTCGCCAGGATCTTGAAGCCGAGGTCCTGGAACCGTCTGAGAACCGGCGTGACCGTCTTCTTGTCGCGGTCGTTGACCGTGACGATCAGGTTGCCGGGCTCTTCGGGCAGCACGTTCCCGGCCGAGAGCTGCGCCTTGGCGAACGCCATGCCGAACGAATCGTCGAAGCCCATGACCTCGCCGGTCGAGCGCATCTCGGGCCCGAGCAGAATGTCGACCTCGAAGCGGTTGAACGGGAACGCCGCCTCCTTGACCGCCACCCCGCCCGTGCGGGGTTCGTCGGGCACGCCGAGCTCCGCGATCTTCTCGCCCGCCATGACCCGCGCCGCGAGCCGCGCGAGCGGCACGCCGGTGGCCTTGCTGACGAAGGGCACCGTGCGCGAGGCCCGGGGATTCACCTCCAGCGTATACACCCGGCCGTCGCGAATCGCGTACTGCACGTTCATGAGCCCGACCACGCCGAGCTCGAGCGCGAACCTCCGGGTGGTCGCGCGAATCTCCTCGAGCACGTCGCCGCTCAGCAGATACGGCGGAAGCACGCAGGCGGAATCTCCCGAGTGCACGCCCGCGTCTTCGATGTGCTGCATGATGCCGCCGATGACCACGTCGGTGCCGTCGGCGAGCGCGTCGACGTCGGCCTCGAAGGCGTCTTCCAGGAAGCGGTCGATCAGCACCGGGTGGTCGGGGCTGGCGCGCACCGCACGTTCGAAGTAGCCCCGGAGGCTCTCTTCGTCGTAGACGATCTCCATCGCGCGTCCGCCGAGCACGTACGAAGGCCGGACCAGCACCGGGTAGCCGATGCGCGACGCGACCTCGATCGCCTGTTCGACGCTGGTCGCGATCCCGTTCTCGGGCACCGTCGCCCCGATCGCGCGGCACACCTTCTCAAAACGCTCACGGTCTTCGGCGCGGTCGATCGCGTCGACGCTCGTGCCCAGAATCGGCGCGCCGAGCGCCTCGAGCCGTTCGGCCAGCTTGAGGGGCGTCTGCCCACCGAGCTGCACGATCACCCCGCGGGGCTTCTCCAGATGCAGGATCTCGAGCACGTCTTCGAGGGTGAGCGGCTCGAAGTACAGCTTGTCGCTCACGTCGAAGTCGGTCGAGACGGTCTCGGGGTTCGAGTTGACCA
>CBFGQV010000006.1:0-24880 GCA_965651045.1 uncultured bacterium | reverse complement strand
AGGCCGGAGAGCTCCCGGTCGAGGAGCCGGAAGACCTCCGCCTCACGTTCGAGCCAGTACGCCTCGAAATCTCCGGCGAGCCGGCGGTCGACGCCGTGGGCCCAGAACCCGAGCGGCATGAGCGCGAGAAGGACCGCCCAGCCGAGGCCCCTCGCCCAGGGTCGCGACGGCGGGGGGTGGCGCCAGGCGGCCCAAACCCCGACGATCAGAAGAAGCGAGGCCGCGAGCAGCCAGAGCGGCTGTGGACTCCCGCTCCACGCGGCCGCGGCGACCCAGGCGGCGTGCGGCGCGAGCGGCGCCCATCGACCCGGAACGGCCTTCACATCACCCCACCGGACACACGAGAGGAGCCATGGACGACACCCCGGCGCGGCACGTGTCCCTGGATGAGCTTCCATGGCCCGAAGCCGCGCGTCGTCTGGCACGCGACCCGCGACTGATCGTGCCGGTCGGGGCCCTCGAGCAGCACGGGCCCCACCTGCCCCTCGGCACCAACACGCACATCGCCGACGAGGTCGGCCGCCGCCTCTCGACCGAGCTCGCCGTTCTGCGGGCCCCCACCGTCGCCTACGGGGTCAACCTTCCCGGATCCGACCGCTTTCCCGGCACCGCAGGGCTTCGTCGCAAGACGCTGCACCGCATGCTGAACGACCTGCTCGCCGATTGGGAGGACCATGGGGTGACCGAGTTCGTGGTGCTTACGGCCCATCGCTCCGAGCGACACATGGACGCGCTGCTCCTCGCCCTGAGTTCCGCATCTCGCACGACGGTCTTCGACCTCTATGCCATCGACGTGGCGGACCTGCTCACCAGCGAACCGGGGCCGGTTCATGCGGGGGAACTCGAAACGTCGCTCATGCTCCATGTGGCGCCCGACCTGGTGGTGCGTGAGGCCATCGAAGACGCGCCGGCCGACGCGGACACGCTGAGAAGGTACGATCAGGGGCGCGTCACCACACCCCCGGTCCGCACCCGCGGCATCGTGGGGCATCCGTCGCGCGCCACAGCTGAAAAGGGCGAGGCGGTCATGCGCCGATGGCTCGAGACCCTGGTCAGCGCGTTGCGCCGGTGACGAACCCGCCATTGCCCGGGGTGTAGCACCATCCACACCTTTCGGGTTCCTGAACCGTCCCCGCACCCCCACGGGTCCATGAACCTTCGCGTCCGTACCGCCGTCCTTCCCGCGCTGCTGCTCGTCTCAGCGTCGACCCTTCACGCGCAGTCCGTGGTGCTCGACGAAGGACGCTTCAACGTGTTCCTCGACGGCCGCGAGGCCGGAACGGAAAGCTTCCGGATCCTGCGCGACGGCATGGGCGCCGACGCCAGCCTCGTCGCGACGGCCGAGGTACAGATTCGTACGGCCGACGGAACGACCGAGATGCGCCCGAGCCTTCAGGCCGACCCGCGCATGGTGCCCCAGGCCTACGAGAACAAAATCTCGGGGGCGCGCGTGGCTCAGGTGAGCGGCTGGCTCGAGGGCAACCGGTTCGTCGCGCGCGTCTCGTCCGAGGAGGGCGAGAGCCAGAAGGAGTACCGCGCGAGCACGAGCACGGTGATTCTCGAAGACCACGTCGCGTACCTGTACTACTTCGCCGGCACGCACACGCAGGAGAGCGGGGGCCAGCTCGCCGTGGTGTCTCCGGCCTCCGGCGAACAGTACCGCCTGCGGGTCCTCTCGGTGGCGGTCGAGCCCTTCCGATTCGGCCGCGAGCAACTCGAGGTTCGGCACGTCCGACTCGAGGGTCCGGACCAGGTCCACGAGGTCTGGTTCGACGATCAGGGACGTGTGCTCCGTGTCGAGATTCCTGCGAGGGGATACCGGGCCGAACGGGTCCCGGCCTGAGCGCGGGCCAAACCGGTGAACAATCGGACCCCGACGTCCGTACCCGGCGCGTGAACCGTACGAAACCGCACGGACCTCGCGGCCGTACGGACTCCCGTCCGCCCACCACCCCAGAAGACCGCCCATCGCCTCATCCGGAGGGATCTCCGTGTTGACCCACCGATGGCCGCGCCTGCTCGCCTGCGCGGTCCTTTTCGGCGTGCTCGCGCCCGCCCCGGCCACCAGCCAGGCGCCTTCCGAGCCGCTCAGCCTCGAGCGCGCCCTCGAGCTGGCCCGCGAGAACAACCCCGCGTACCTGGCCGCGCGAAACGACCGTGACGTCGCGGATTGGGACGTGCGCGCCGCCTATGCGCGTTGGGCGCCCAGCCTGTCCGCGAGTTCGGGCATCTCCTGGCAGGGAGCGGGCTCGCAGCGGCTGGGAAGCATCACCCTCGACGAACTCGGCTTCGGCGGGCAACCCTCGTACTACTTCAGTTCGTACAACCTCGGCCTCAGCTACCAGATCGACGGGCGTACGCTCCTCGGCCCGCGCCAGGCTCGCGTCTCGCGCGCAGCCACGGACGCGCAGATCGAGGCGCAGCGGGTGGCACTCGACGCCAATGTGACGCGCGCCTATCTCGAAGCGCTGCGACAGCGCGACGGCGTCGACCTCGCCGTCCAGCAGCTCGAGCGGTCGCGATTCAACCTTCGCCTGGTCGAGGGCCAGCTCGAGGTCGGCACGGCGTCGCCCCTCGACGTCCGACAGGCCGAGGTCCAGGTCGGCCGCTCCGAGGTGGGCCTCCTGCAGGCCGAGACCGCGGCGCGCACCGCGCGCCTTCGCCTGTTGCAGCAGATCGGAATCCCCCTCGACCGGGCCGTCTCGCTCTCGACCACGTTCGACCTGCGTGAGCCCTCGTGGAACGCGGGTGACCTGCTCCAGCGTGCGTTGGTGAACAACCCCACCCTCGCCGGCCGTCAACGCAGCGTGGACGCGGCGGACGTCGGCGTGAGCGTCGCGAAGACCTCGTACCTGCCGACGCTTTCGATGTCGGCGGGAATCAGCGGCTTCACGCGGAGGGCAAGCAATACGGGCTTTCTGATCGCACAGGGCGAGGCCCAGGTAGCGGGCCAGATCCAGAACTGCGAGTTCACCAACGAGCTTTACCGCCGGCTCGCGGATCCCCTTCCGCTGCAGGACTGTTCGCGCTTCGTCTTCACCGACGAGGACCGCGCCCGCATCGTCTCGTCGAACAGCCGCTTTCCGTTCGATTTCGATCGGAACCCGCCGTCGGCCGGACTCACCCTCAGCGTTCCGATCTTCCAGGGGCTGTCGCGACAGCGCGAACTCGAGGCCGCACGCGTGCAGGCCGACGACGCGCGGCTCCAGCTCCGAGAGCAGGAGCTCGCGCTCGAGGCGGACGTGACGATCCAGCTCGACCAGGTTCAGACCGCGTTCCAGAGCGCCGAACTCGAACGCCGCAACCAGGCGCTCGCCGACGAGCAGCTCCGGCTCGCGCGCGAGCGGTACCAGCTCGGTTTCATTCCATTTCTCGATCTGGTCGAGGCCGAGACCGTGAAGGTGCAGGCCGACCGTGACCTGTTGAACGCCGTGTACGCCTACCACGACGCCCTGACCTCGCTCGAGGCGGTCGTCGGCGCCCCGCTCCGCACCTCCAACTGACGTCGAGTACGAGCCATGACCGGACGACAGAAACTCATCATCGGAATCGGCGTCATCGCCGTGCTCGGCACCGCGGCCGCGCTCAGCCTCCGCGACGGCTCCGGGCGCGGACTCGAGGTCCGCATGGAGACGATCGATCGCCGGGACCTCGAAGCGACCGTCACCGCCAGCGGCAATATTCGGGCGCGTCGGTCGGTCGACATCAGCTCCGACATTTCGGCGCGTGTCGCTTCGCTCGAGATCCAGGAAGGCGCCGACGTGACCGAGGGCGAGATCCTGCTCCGGCTCGACCGCACCCAGCTCGAGGCGGCGCGCTCTCGCGCCGAGGCGGCGCTTTCGCAGGCGCGTGCCCAGGCGGCGCAGCAGGAAGCGAACCTCGCCCGGGCCCAGCGTGACTACGACCGCGTCTCGAACCTCTGGGCGCGCGACTCCCTGCTGATCAGCCGTCAGCAGGTCGAAGACCAGGCCACCAATCTCGACGTGGCGAGGGCGAACGCCGAAGCGGCCGAGTTCGCGGTCGCGCAGGCTCGCGCGTCACTCGCCGAAGCGGACGACCGGCTCTCGAAGACGGTGTTCCGCGCGCCGATGTCGGGCCGTGTGACCCGCCTGAACGTGGAAGAGGGTGAGACCGTGGTGGTGGGCACCATGAACAACCCCGGCAGCCTCGTGCTCACCATCAGCGACCTCTCGGTCGTCGAGATCGTGGTGCAGGTCGACGAGACCGACGTGCCCAAGCTGGCGCTGGGCGACTCGGGCCGGATTCAGATCGACGCGTTCCCCGGACGCACCTTCCGGGGCGTCGTGACCGAGATCGGCAACTCGGCCATCCGCCCGCCGAACCAGCAACAGGCCGGCGGACAACAGCAGGCGATCGACTTCGAGGTGGTCCTGACGCTGGACGCAACCGAGGCCGATCTGCGCCCCGACCTCTCGGCCACCGCCGACATCATCACCGACACGCGCCCGAACGCCCTCTCCGTTCCGATCATCGCGCTCACCGTCCGTCCGGACAGCGCCGTCGCGGCGAGCACGGCCGAGGAGGGCGGCTCGGACGTGGGGCGTCAGCCCGGCGCGACCGACGTCGAAGGGGTCTTCGTGGTCGAGAACGGCACGGCGACGTTCCGGCCGGTCGAGATCGGCATCGCGGGCCAGGAGTACTTCGAGGTTCTGCAGGGCCTCGCCGAGGGCGACACGGTGGTCGCCGGTCCCTATCAGTTGATCCGACAGCTCCGGGACGGCGACGCGGTGCGGCGCATGGAGCGCGAGCCGGTCGACGCCGGGGGCTGAGCCGTGCACCTCTTCGAGGGCGTCCGCCTGGCGATGGTGCAGATCGTCACCGAGAAGCTGAAGAGCTTCTTCAGCCTGCTCGGCGTGATCATCGGCGTGATGTTCCTCATCGTCGTGGTGAGCGTCGTCGAGGGCATGGACCGCTACATTCGCGAAGACTTCTCATCGCAGCTCTTCGGCGTCAACACCGTGAACCTGCGGCGCTGGCCCGAGGTCAACTTCAACACCAACGCCGAAGAATGGCGGGAGCGGCTCCGGCGGCCCTACATCTACCAGGCCGACGCCGACGCCGTGCGCGAAGCGCTGACGATCCCCGCGCGCGTGGGGGTGCGGAGCGACTTCGGCACGACCCTCGTCGCCGACAACGGGCGCAGCGCCTCCAACGTCTCGGTGAACGCGGTCTCGGTCGAGATGTTCGAGATACGCGACTGGGTCGTCGAGCGCGGCCGCGCCTTCTCGTCTCAGGAGGCCGACCGCGGCGTGCCGGTCGTCGTGCTCGGCACCGAAGCCGCCGACATTCTCTTCGAAGACCTCGACCCCGTCGGGCGTTCGGTGCGCATTCGCGGATTCCCCTACCGTGTGGTGGGTGTTCTCGAAGAGCAGGGCAACCTCTTCGGCCAGTCGCTCGACAACCTCGTCATCGCACCCATCAACTCGCCCGTACGGAGCATCGTGGGCCCGCGCGGCGAGGTCGAAGACGTCGTCATTCGCGCCGAGGACCCGGGCCAGGTGCGTGACGTCCAGGCCGAAGTCGAAGGCATCATGCGCGTCCGCCACCAGCTCCGGCCGAGCGAGCCGAACGATTTCGCCGCCGAGACCGCCGACGACGCGCTGAGCTTCTGGGACCGCATCTCGACGATTCTCTTCACCGCGCTACCCGGCCTGGTCGCGATCTCGCTGGTGGTGGGCGGCATCGTGATCATGAACATCATGCTGGTCTCCGTGATGGAGCGCACACGCGAGATCGGGGTCCGGAAGGCGATCGGCGCACGCCGGCGAGACATCTTGACGCAGGTCATCATCGAATCGGCGACGCTTTCGACCGTCGGCGCCATCGGGGGCGTCGGGCTCGGGGTGCTCCTCACCGGCGCCGTTCGCGCGCTTTCTCCGCTACCCGCCGCGGTCGCACCGCAATGGGTCACCCTGGGCGTCCTTCTCGGCATCGGCGTGGGGATCACCGCCGGGGTCTACCCGGCCGCGAAGGCCTCGAAGTTGAACCCGGTCGACGCGCTGCGCTATGAGTAACCTGCCGGCCCGCCCCCGCACGCTGACGAGCGCCCTCGCCACGCTCGGCGAAGGTGTCGGCATCGCCTTCGACGCCATTCGCGCGAACAAGCTCCGCTCGCTCCTGACGATCCTGGGCGTCGGCGTGGGCGTGTCGGTCGTCGTGACCTTCGCGGCGCTGATCACCGGTGTGCGATCGTCGCTCGTCGACGCCTTCGAGTCCGCGGGGCCGAACAACTTCAACGTCATGCGGTTCGACTTCACCGCCGTACGCATCGACTTCGGCGACAGTCGGCCTCCGTGGTGGAATCACCCCGAGATCACGCCCGAAGAGGCGGAGCGCATCGCGTCGCTCCCGGCCATCGAGTCTGCGCTGTACAGCTACAACCTCTCGGCCACCGTCAGCTTCGAAGACCGCAGCCTGGACAACGTGATCGCCCAGGGGCAGTCGGCGGGCTGGCCGGCATTCACCGTCGGTGACTTCGCGGCGGGTCGTGATTTCACCCCCGCCGAGGTGCGCGAAGCCCGGTCGGTGGTGGTGCTCTCGGCCGCGCTCGCCGAGGAGCTCTTCGGCCAGCGTGATCCGATCGGCCGCACGGTCCGGCTCGCGAGCCCGTTTCGCGGCGTACGGGACGACTTCCGGGTGATCGGTGTCTACGAGCCCGAGGCGAACCTCTTCTCGAGCGCCTTCTCGCACTGGATGGTCCTTCCCTACTCCACCGGTTTCAAGCGGTTGGGGGCCTCGGACGAGCAGGCCCAGATCCTCGTGGTGCCGCACAGCGACGTGCGCCTGACCGAAGCGCAGGATCAGGTGATCGGCGCCCTGCGCGCGATGCGCGGGCTGGGTCCGCGCGAAGAGAACGATTTCGCCCTCGTGGCGTCGGACCAGATTCTCGATGGCTTCAACCGACTGACGGGCGTGCTCTTCCTCGTCATGCTCGCCCTCTCGTCGGCCGGCATTCTGGTCGGCGGCGTCGGGGTGGTCGGCATCATGCTCATCTCGGTCACCGAACGGACCCGCGAGATCGGCGTGCGGAAGGCGGTGGGCGCCACGCGGCGCGAGATTCTCTGGCAGTTCCTGGTCGAGGCGGGGGTGTTGACCATGCTCGGAGGCGCGGCGGGCCTCGCGCTCGGCGGGGCGTTGGCGTGGATCGTGACGCGGCTGACTCCCATCCCGGCGTCGATTCCGCTATGGTCGGTCGTCGCCGCGCTGGCAACGGCCGCGCTGACCGGCATGCTCTTCGGAATCCTGCCCGCCCACCGGGCGGCGCGCCTCGAGCCGGTGGAGGCGCTCCGCGCCGAATAGCCCTGAAGCGAATCGATGCACGAACCCCTCGACGTTCTCGCCGTCTTCGCGCACCCCGACGACGCCGAACTCCTGTGCGGCGGCTCGCTTATCGTAAGCGCGGACCGCGGCGAACGGGTCGGGGTGCTCGACCTGACCAGGGGAGAACTCGGCAGCCGCGGCACCCCCGAGATCCGCGAGGCCGAAGCCGAGCGTGCCGCCGAGGTCATGGGACTCGCGACGCGCCGCAACGCCGGGCTGCCGGACGGGCACCTGCAGAACGACCTCGCGAGCCGGCGCACCGTCGCCGGCCTGCTGCGCGACCTTCGCCCGCGAATCGTCGTCACGCACTGGAGGGAGGGGCGGCACCCGGATCATCGCATCGCCGCCGAACTCGTGCGCGACGCGTGTTTCCTCGCGGGCCTTCGGAACTTCGACGCACCCGGCGCCCACCACCGTCCGTTCAAGCTCGTCTACGCGACGGCGTTCCGCGAAGACGCCCCCCCGCCCACCTTCGTGATCGACGTCACACGAGCCTTCGACCGCAAGCTCGAGGCGCTCGCCTGTTACGAGTCGCAGTTCGAAGGGGCGGTTCAGGCCGGCGAGGTCTACCCGGGCGGGCAGCGCGGCCTGATGGATCAGATCCGGACCCAGTGCGGCCACTACGGGTCGCTCGTCAGGACCGCCTACGGTGAACCGTTCTCTACACGTGAGACCGCGCTCGCCGAGAGCCTGGGCTCGTTGAGCGTCGCCAGCTTCTGACCGGCGGCCGGGCGTCAGCGATCGCTCGTGCAGCGCACCTCGACCAGGAGCCTGCGCCACGAAGGGGTTTCGGCCCCATGCACCGCCAGCGCGCGGGCGGCGGCGCGGCCCCCGCTCCGTAGCCAGGGCCACAGCCACACCGCGATCTCGGGCGGCAGATGACCGACCGGATCGCCCGCCGGCAGATGCAGCCAGACTCCCGGCTCGTCGCCGCCCGGGGGGTCGGGCACGACGACGAGGGGATCCCCCTCTCGGAGTCGTTCGAGGTGTCGCTCGCGGCCCGCGAAGACCGTGCCGTGCACGGTCGCCCGGAAGGTGGAGGGGCGGCCGTCGGGAAACGGTGGAAGAGGCCGGGCCATGGGCACCTGTCGAAGAGTGCATCTCGCGAGCGGACGCGTTTATGTTAGACGTTCCCTCCAACCCACGAAACCGATGGATCCGATCTATCTCGACCACGCCGCGAGCACACCCGTACGGGGTGAGGTGCTCGCTGCGATGGAACCGTATCACGAGCGATGTTTCGGCAACCCGTCCTCGTCGCACCGCTGGGGTCGCGAGGCGCAGGCCGCGCTCGAGAACGCCCGTACCCGGCTCGCCGAGGCCCTCGGTGCCCGGCGCCGCGAGATCGTCTTCGTGCGGGGCGGAACGGAGAGCGACAACCTCGCGATCCTGGGGCGCGCCGACGCGACCTTCGCCGAGGGCGGTCGGGCCTGCGTGGTCACGACCGCCATCGAGCACAAGGCGGTGCTGGAGGCCGCCCAGGCCGTCGAGCGGCGCGGGGGTGAGGCCGTGATCCTGCCCGTCGACCGCCATGGGGCGCTCGACCTCGACGCGCTCGACCGTGCCTTGGGCCGCCGCCCGTGCGTCGTGTCGGCGATGTGGGTCAACAACGAGATCGGCGTGGTTCAGCCCATCGCCGAGGTGGTCGAGCGCGCCGACACGCATGGGGTGCCCGTCCACACCGACGCCGTGCAGGCCATCGGCAAGGTGCCGGTGCGGGTCGACGAGGTGCGGGTGGACTGCCTGAGCCTCTCGGGCCACAAGATCTACGGACCCAAGAGCGCCGGCGCGCTCTTCGTGCGGGAAGGCACCGCGCTGCACGCTCGCATTCACGGGGGCGGCCAGGAGGCAGGGCTCAGGCCCGGCACGCAAGACGTCGCCGGCGCCGTGGGGCTCGCCGAGGCGGTCGCGCTGGCGGTGGCCGAGCAGGAGCGGAACGCGGCCCGGTTCTCGGCGCTCCGCGATCGTCTCGAGGCCCGGCTCACGGCCGACGTCGAGGGCCTCGTCGTGAACGCCGCAGGAGGCGTCCGGGCGCCGCACATTCTGAGCGTGGGGGTACCCGGCGTCTCGCCCGAGATGCTCATGATCTCGCTCGACATGGAGGGGCTGGCGGTCTCGGGGGGCTCGGCCTGCACCAGCGGGTCCACCGCCACCAGCCACGTGCTCCGGGCGCTCTACGGCGACGACGCGCTCGCAGCGTCGATCCGCTACTCGTTCGGCCGCACCACCACCGACGACGAGGTGGACCGCGCCGCGGCGATCACCTCGAAGGTGGTCGCGCATCTGCGCGCGATGGCGCCGCCCGCGGCTCGGGCGTGACGGTGACCGCCCCCCCGAAGCCCGGCGACCGGATTCTGGTCGCGATGTCCGGCGGCGTCGATTCGTCCGTCGCCGCGGCGCTGCTCGTCGAGCAAGGCTACGAGGTCGTGGGCGCCACCATGAAGACCTTCTGCTACTCGGGCACCGGAGATCACGGCAAAGCCTGCTGCGGCCTCGACGGCATCGTCGACGCGCGCAGGGTCGCCGACCGGCTCGGCATCCGGCACTACGTCTTCGACGTCGAAGAGGACTTCACCCGCGACGTGATCGACGACTTCGTCGCCGAGTACGCCGAAGGCCGCACGCCGAACCCCTGCGTGCGCTGCAACTCGTTCACGAAGTTCCAGGACCTCCTCGCCCGCGGCGAGGCGCTCGAGTGCCGGGGCATCGCCACCGGTCACTACGTGCGGATCGATCACGCCCCGTCCGGAACGCGGCTCCTGCGCGGGCTCGACCGCGCCAAGGACCAGGCCTACTTCCTCTGGGGGCTCCCGCCCGAACACCTCCGGCGGCTTCTCTTCCCTCTCGGCGCGCTCACCAAGCCCGAGGTGCGGGAGCGCGCGCGGGCGCTCGAGCTCGAGACCGCCGAGAAGCCCGAGTCACAGGAGATCTGCTTCGTGCCCACGGGGGATTACCGGGACCTGCTGCGGACCCGACTCGCCCCGCGCCACCCGGCGCTGGAGCCCGGTCCGATCGTGACGCTCGATGGAGAGCGCGTGGGTGAGCACGACGGGTACGGCGCCTTCACGGTGGGCCAGCGCAAGGGGCTCGGCGGCGGCTTCGACGAAGCCATGTACGTCGTCGAGATCCGTCCGGGCTCGCGCGAGGTGGTCATCGGGCCCCGCAACGCCCTTCACGCCCGCGGCATGCGGGTCGACCGCCTGCACTGGCTGGGCCCGCCACCGACGAGGGGCCAGTCGGTCGGTGTGCAGATCCGGCACCGCGCCCCGGCGGTCGAGGTACGTGTGGCTACCGGGCCGCCGGGCGAGGAGATCGAGGTCGTCTTCGATCGGCCCCAGCGGGCGGTGACCCCGGGTCAGTCGGCCGTCTTCTTCGACGGCGACCGCGTGCTCGGCGGGGGCCGGATCCTCTCCGCCGCACCCGTCCGCGACGCGCTGGCCCCGGCCGCACTCAGCTGAGTCGCCGCGCCTCGCTCAGACGCTCGAGCAGCTCGGTCGCATCGAGCGACCGGACCGCCACCTCGGCTTCGGAGCGGTCGCCCTCGAAGAGCACGGCGCGGCTGGGAAGCTCGCGATCGCTGAGGCAGCGAAAGACGAGCGCCGCGGGATTCGGGAACCCGTGCGGTCCGGCGCTGGCGAACACCTCCCATCGCTGCAGGTCTCGGTCGACGATCGTTCGTGACATGGTCTTCGGCCCTCGTGGTCAGTGCTTGAGTCCGGACGCTTCCGCAAAGCGCGCCATCGCCTGCTCTTCTTCTTCGCTGAGCTTTTCGGGAACCTCGACCCTCACCTCGACGATCTGGTCGCCGACGCGCTCCCCCTTCTCGACTCCCTGGCCGCGAATGCGGAAGCGCGTACCCGACTGCGTACCCGAAGGCACGCGCAGCACGATGCGCTTTCCGCTCACCGTCCGGACTCGGATCTTCGACCCGAGGGTGGCCTGGACGATGTTGATCGGCACCGTGACGTGAATGTCCAGTCCTTCGCGTCGGAAGAATCGGTGCGGTTTCACCCGGAACGAGATGATGAGGTCGCCGGGGGGGCCGCCCGATCCCCCTCGTTCACCCTGACCGGAGAGGCGCACGCGTGACCCGGTGTCCACGCCCTTCGGCACCGACACCTGGATCTTCCGGTTCTGACGGACCGACCCGCGGCCGCCGCAGCTCGAGCACGGCGTCTCGGGTATGCGCCCCCGTCCGAAGCACGCCGGGCAGGGCCGCTTGACCGCGAAGCCCTGCTGGCCGAACGACACGGTGCCGCTTCCGCCGCACTCCTTGCACGAGGTGAGCGACGAACCCGGCGCGGCGCCCGTGCCCGAACAGGTCGTGCACTCCTCGGTGATCGGCACGTCGATCGAGATCTTGCCCCCGGTGACGGCCGTCTCGAATCCGAGTTCCACGACGTACTCGACGTCTTCGCCCTTGCGCGGCCCGGTCGTGCGGCGCGGACCGCCCTTTTCGCGCCGACCGCCGAGGTCGAAGATCGAGCTGAAGAGGTCGGAGATGCCGCCACCGAAGCCCTGCAGGTCTTCGAAATTGAACCCCTCGGCCGAGCCCGGCGCTCCACCCGGCCCCGGACGCGCGCCGCCGGCGCCCGGGCGGGCGTCGCGTCCCCGTCCAAAGCCGAAGGCGCCGAGGCGGCGCATCTGGTCGTACTGCTTCCGCTTGTCGGCATCGGAGAGCACCGCGTACGCCTCGCCGATCTCCTTGAACCGGTCGGCCGCGCGCGGGTCGTCGCGGTTGGCGTCCGGATGGTACTGCTTGGCGAGCTTGCGATACGCCTTCTTGATCTCGTCGGCGCTCGCCTTCTCCGACACGCCGAGCACCTCGTAGAAGTCCTTCTCGGCCGCCATCGGTTCAGTCGGCCTTGTAGACGCCGACCCTCGCCGGGCGCACGAGGTGGCCCTTGAAGAGGTAGCCCTTCTGGAACACCTGCGAGACCCGGTCGTCGAGCGCCTCGTCGTCGGTCGGCACCCTCATCATCGCTTCCATGGTCTCGGGATTGAACGCTTCGGCCTCGGAGGGGTCGATCAACTCCGCCCCGGCGTCGGCAAGCGCACGCAGGAACTTGCGCTCGACCAGGTCGACGCCCTCGACGATCGACTCGACCGACACCGCCTCGTCGGCGGGGTCGAGCCCGCTCACGCGCTGCAGGTCGTCGAGCACGTCGAGCAGCCGACGGAGCAGGTCGGCCTGCGCCCTGCCCCACGCCTCCTGGCGCTCCCCGTCGGCCCTCCGTCGGTAGTTGGTGAACTCCGCCGCGAGCCTGAGATGACGGTCGTTGAGGCCATCGAACTCGGCCTGGAGCCGTTCCAGCTCCGTGTCCATCTCCGCCTCGGCGAAGGCCTCTTCGACCTCTTCGGGCGTGTGGCGGTGGGCGTCGTCCACGGCCTCCGGGTCACCGTCGGTGTCGTGCACGGCGGCCTCGAGATCGGTCTCCAGCTCGGTCTCGTTCGGTTCGGTCATGTCCGTCCATTCGAGTTCGGGTGCGCGTGTGTGGGGCGCATGGGGTTCCGGCACGGCTACGGTACGCCCCGCCGCCGGCTTCAAAGATAACGAAGCACGGGGGCCGGTTCAGGTCCCGGGCAGGTCGGGCGCCGACCCCGCCTCGACCGTACGCAGCAACAGGGCGAGCGCCGCCTGTGCGGCCCGCACCCGCACCGCCCTACGGTCACCCACGAAGCGCTGTTCCACCGTGCGTCGGGCGCTCGGCGTCACGACCGACATCCAGACGGTGCCCACGGGCTTCTCGTCGGTCCCGCCGCCGGGGCCTGCGACGCCGGTCACGGCGAGCCCGCAGTCGCTGCCCAGTGCGCGGCGCACCCCATCGGCCATGGCCTCGGCGACGGGCCCGGACACGGCGCCGTGGCGCTCCAGCACGGCCGACTCCACGCCGAGCGCGTCGACCTTCACGCGGTTCGCGTACGCGACGATGCCACCCAGGAAGTAGTCCGAGGCACCGGGCAACTCGGTCAGCCGTCGTCCGACGAGGCCGCCCGTGCAGCTCTCCGCGACCGCGAGCGACCACGCCCTGCTCCTGAGCGCTCGGCCCAGCGCCTCGACGAGGTCGCCTGACTCGGGTGCCTCGAAGCGGTAGCCTTCCATCACCGGCCCGACCCGACGCTCGGCCTCGTCCAGCCGAGCCGCCGCGCGCGCGGGGTCGCCCTCGCCCCGAACGATCAGGCGCACGTCGACGCCCGTCAGGTCGGGCAGGAAGGCGGCCTCGACGTCGCGCGCCGGCCCGAGCGCGTTCTCGACCCGCGGCGCCAGCACCGACTCGGCGATGCCGGTCGTGTGCAGCGTGCGCACGTGCACGGGCCGGAGCGCCCCGCCCAGGTGCGTACGAACGAGCCGAGCCGCCTCGCTGAACACGGAGCGCATCTCGCGGGGTGGGCCGGGCAGCAGAATCACCCAGCGCCCCTCACCGACCGGCATCGCGAGCCCCGGGGCGGTACCCGCCGCGTTGGGCAGCACCGTCGCACCCCGGGGTACCATGGCCTGTCGCAGGTTGCTCTCGGGCAGGTGCCGGTAGCCGATCGAGTGGAACCGGGCCTCGAGCTGTGCCACCAGGTCGGCGCTCTGCTCCAGGGGCGTGCCCAACGCCCTCGCCACCGCCGGCCGCGTGCGGTCGTCGTCCGTGGGCCCGAGCCCGCCGGTCACCCACACGAGCGGGGCGCGGTCGGTCGCGCCGGACACCAGGCGCCCGATGGCTTCGTCCTGATCGGGGGCACGGTGGGCCTCGACGAGCGGCGCGCCGAGCTCGGCCAGCCGCTGGCCGAGCCACGCCGCGTTCGTGTCGACGGTGCGTCCGAGCAGCAGCTCGTCGCCCACCGTCACGAGCACCGACACCGCCTCGGTCACGGTCGGCCGTTCGCTACCGCACGCCGAAGAGCGAGCGGTACCGCCAGAGGTAGTCCACCATCGAGTACACCGTGAGCAGGACCGCGGCCAGGAGCGTGATGCCCACCCACGTCCGGTGGAAGAGACTCCACACGGCCCAGAGCTCTCCGGACCAGGCGCGGTCGGTGGCCATCTGGGCGAGGGGGAGCCACAGAAGGAATCCCCCGATGAACAGGCTCTGGACGAGCGCCTTGTGCTTGCCCGAGCGCCCCGCGGCGATGATCACGCCCTGCCGCACGGCCCAGCTACGGAACCCGGTGATGAACAGCTCCCGCGCGAAGATCACCACCATGACCCAGAGCGGCAGCGGCCCCCAGAACGGCACGTCGTCGACGGTACCGGCGCGGTGGCTGATCAGGTAGAAGGGCACGAAGGTGACGGCGAGCAGGAGCTTGTCCGCGAGCGGGTCCAGCAGCTTGCCGATGTCGGTCACCAGGTCGTACTTGCGCGCCAGGTAGCCGTCCCAGACGTCGCTCAGACCCGCGACGACGAAGAGCACGAACGCCCCGAGGCGCGCCCCCGTGCCCGGCGCGAGAATCAGCGCGAAGAGCACCGGGCACACGCCGATGCGCGCCAGCGTGATGAGGTTCGGGAGGGTGAGGCGCCGACCGCGAGACACGGCAGACCTCAACTGAGCGCCTTGACCACGGCCTTGCTCACGGCAGTCAGCGTCTCGAAGACGCCCTTCCCCTCGAGCGCGACCGCTTCGAAGTCGGCCACCCCCATCGGGTTGAGCTGGGCCCGGAGCTCGTCGACCGGAATCGCGTTCGACAGGTCACGCTTGTTGTACTGGATCGCGAAGGGAATGCTCGTGAGGTCGTAGCCGTACGATTCGAGGTTCTCGTACAGGTTGTGCATCGACTCGATGTTCGCCTCGGCCCGTTCGCGTTGCGAATCAGCCACGAACACGATGCCGTCGACGCCCTTGAGAATCAGCCGGCGCGACGCGTTGTAGTAGACCTGGCCAGGCACCGTGTACAGGTGGAACCGCGTCTTGAACCCGCGAATCTCACCCAGATCGATCGGCAGGAAATCGAAGAAGAGCGTGCGCTCGGTCTCCGTCGCGAGCGAGATCATCTTCCCCTTGGTCTGGGGATTCACCCGCGAGTAGATGTACTCGAGATTCGTCGTCTTGCCGCCGAGGCCCGTGCCGTAATACACGACCTTGCAGTTGATCTCCCGGCTGGCGTAGTTGATCATCGACATCTGTCGACGCTCCTACTCCGCTCGGCCGGGCACGGAAACGCGAAGGACGGCCTTCAAACGAGGACTCCCCGAGAAGGTGCGGCAGGAGGCGGCATGCGACCGGCGCGGCGCGAACCCGCGTCGGGCCGGTGCCGTGCCACCTGTGGCAAGGCAAGTAAACTCGGGGTCCGACCGTGCGCTGGCAAGGTGCCAACCCGCCGGTCGACCTCCGGCGACACCTCCGGGTCTGGGCGTGGAGGGCACCGGCGTCGTCAGGCGGCCGCCACCTCGCCTTCCATGCGAGCCAGGATCGCGCGCGCCCGCTTCCGGAGCAGCCGGCGGGGCTCCCACGCGATGAAGTCGCGCAGCAGCGTGATGTGATCGACCGACGCGTCCGCCCCCGCCATGTGGCCGAGCGCCGCCAGACGCCGCAGCGCGTGCGGGCTGAAGAGGTTGCGCCGGTGCCGCGACACCTGGTCGCGCACGATCAGGGCAGCGACCGCCCCTGCGGCCGCAGCCGCGACGAGGGTGATTCCCGCGATCTTGACTCTGCGATCCATCGTCGATTCCCCTGCGCCGCGTGTCACATCTCTCGGCGGCCCGCCAGCGCTTCGGCCAGCGTGCTGCCATCTACATACTCGAGGTCGCTGCCGACCGGAATCCCCCTCGCGAGCCGCGTCACCCGGACGCCTCGCGGGCGAAGCACACCCTCGAGGTACACCGCCGTCGCCTCGCCCTCGACGCCCGAACTCGTGGCCAGAATCACCTCGGCCACCGTCCGGTCTTCGCCGTCGAGCCTCTCGAGCAGCCCGGCCACGTCGAGCTCGTCGGGGCCCACGCCGTCCAGCGGCGAGAGGTGCCCTCCCAGCACGTGGTAGCGCCCACGAAACTGGCGCGTGCGCTCGATGGCGCCAACCTCGAACGCCTCTTCCACCACGCACAGCACCGTCGCGTCGCGCCCCCCGTCTCGGCAGATGCCGCACACCGGCTCTTCGGAGAAGCTGCCGCATCGCGAGCATGGCCGCACGCGGTCCGCCACGTCGCGGATCGCCGCCGACAGCCGACGCGCGTCGTCGGCCGAGCCCTTCATGAGGTGGAAGACGAGGCGGGTCGCGGTGCGCGGCCCGACGCCCGGGAGCCTCGAAAGCTCGCCCGTCAGGCGATCGATGGCCGACATGTGCGTCCGGGCGCGCTGTTCAGGGCATGCCGGGAAGCTGGAAGGGCAGCCCCCCCGTCGCCTTTCGCATTTCCGCCTCGTAGAGCTCGCGCGCCTTGGCCTGCGCCTGATTGACCGCCGCCAGCACGAGATCTTCGAGCATCTCGACGTCGGCAGGGTCGACGCAGGTCGGGTCGATCTTCACGGACCGGACCTCGCCCTTGCCGTCGGCGGTCACCGTGACCATGCCGCCCCCGGCCGAAGCCGTGACGGACTGACGGTCGAGCGTCTCCTGGAGCTTGGTCACGCGGGCCTGGAGCTGCTGGCCCATCTGCATCAACTGCTGGAAATCGGTCATCGGTCTATCGCCGCGAGGTGCCGTGCGTGGAGCGTCTCGGTCGTGGAGCGGGCGCGTCGTGTCATTCGAGCAGCTCCAGGTCGAGTGCTTCTACCGCCCGCCCCAGTGCGGGTTCCTTCGCGATCAGCTCGCGGAGCCGGCCCTGCCGCACCTCGTCCTGGGTGATTCGGGGCGCGCTCGGCCCGGGGGATTCGCTCACGGCCCGGAGCGCGTCGGTGGCCCTCAACGGGGGAGTACCCCCGGCGGAGCCCACCGCCGGGCGCGGTGCGGGCGCCGGAGTCGGTGCAGACACGGGAACCGGCGCAGGCGCGCGACTCGCGCCGGGTGCAGATGCTGGCGCGCGTGCAGGAGTCGATGCGGGCGCGGAGGCTCGGTCCGCGCGCTCAGGAGGGCCCGCCGGAGCCGGGGCACCCCCGAGGCCCCGAAGCAGCGCTTCCAACTCGACGGTACGTTCGAGGTAGGCGAGCCGGAGCAGCAGCATCTCGATCAGCAGCCGTGGCTGCCCGCTCCGGCGCAGGCTGCCCGTGCTCTCCAGCTCGGAGGCGAGGGCGAGCATGCGCACGAGATCGCCGGGCGCGAAGTCCCCGACCCGCGCCTCGTAGGCCTCGCGCAGGTGATCGGGCAGCCCCTCCACCGCGCGCCCCCCCCCGAGGCGAAGCCGGAGCGCGAGGCGGAGCACGTCGACCAGGCCGTGGTAGAACTCGCCCAGGTCGTACCCTTCGTCCAGGAGCGACTCGACGAAGGGGAACACGTCGCCGTGCCGCCCCTCCCGCACGATGTCGAGCACTTCGAGGTAGCGCTCCTCTTCGACGAGCCCCAGCACGCGACGCACCGATTCGACCGAGATCTCGCCGCCGCTGAGCGCCAGCACCTGATCCAGGAGCGAGAGCCCGTCGCGCATGCCGCCGTCGGCCTTGCGCGCGATGAGGCGCAACGCCTCGGGCGGTGCCTCGGTCCCCTCGCGTTCCAGCACCTCTTCGAGCCGCCGCACGAGATCCGTGACGCCGATCCGGCGAAAGTCGAACCGCTGACAGCGCGAGAGGATCGGCGCGGCCGCCTGCTGGATCTTCTGCGGCTCGGTGGTGGCGAAGATGAAGATCACCCGCGGGGGCGGCTCCTCCAGCACCTTCAGGAGGGCGTTCCATGCCTCGCGCGTGAGCATGTGCGCCTCGTCGACGATGTAGACCTTGAAGCGTCCTGCCTCGGAGGGCGCGTACATGGCGCGCTCGCGCAGGTCGCGCGCGGCCTCGACTCCGCGGTTCGACGCGGCGTCGATCTCGACCACGTCGAGCGCGGTGTGTCCGCCCCAGATGCGCGAGCAGGACTCGCAGCTCCCGCAGGGCTCTCCCTCGGCGGTGCGGTTCGGGCAGTTGAGCGCCATCGCGAGCACGCGCGCGAGCGTGGTCTTGCCCACGCCGCGCGGGCCGCAGAAGAGATACGCGTGCCCGACCCGGTCTCCGACCACCGCGCGCCGGAGGGTCTCGGAGACGTGCTCCTGGGTCGCCACCTCGGCGAAGGTCCTGGGGCGGTACTTTCGAGCGAGGGCCTGGTGCGACATGAGGGCTCGACGGGGGCGTGGAAGAGGACCTCTACCCTACCAAGACCGAGCCCCCCGTGCAACGACCTGGAAGGGCCGAGCCGGGGGGCCGGAAAAAGAGAGTGCCCCAGGCGACCCGCAGCAACGTTCACCACGCGTACCGCTGCTACCGGCGAGGTCCTGACGGGGTTGGCGGGCTCCCGCCCTGCGGACCTGGGGCACGTCCGGAACCTACCCGAGACCGCGGGCGAGGTCAACGCCACGCATCGGCACGAGGGTCAGCGCCATCCGGGCCGCCAGGCGTCTTCGAGGTGTTCGACCGCGGCGGCGCCCAGCGGCCCCACCGTGACCGCCACGGCGTCGAACCGGCACTCGAGACCGGGGGCGCCGTGTCGTTCCCACCACCACGCAGCGACGAACTCGATCTCGGCGCGCTTTCGGGGTGTGATCGCCTCGAGGGGGTGCCCCTGGCCGTTGCCGCGGCGCCCCTTCACTTCCACGAAGGCGACCACCCTGCCCCGCTTGGCCACCAGGTCGATCTCCTTTCGGCGGAACCGCACGTTGCGCTCGAGCACGGTCCAGCCGCGCCCCTCCAGCCAGCGCGCGGCGATCGTCTCGAAACGACGTCCCATCGCGTGTGTGTCCATGCCGGCGAATCTCGCCCCCCGCCCGGGGCGATGGCATGGCGGGCGGGGACGCTCGCTACCGCGCCGCCTCAGCCGGCTGCGGTTCGCCGAGCGCGGGTACGAGCGCCCGATCGATCGCACGGGCGATGACGTCGATCTGCCTCACGAGCGCCTCGAACTGTTCGAAGTAGAGCGACTGGGCCCCGTCCGAGAGCGCCGACGCGGGGTCGGGGTGGACTTCGACGATCAATCCGTCGGCGCCCGCCGCGACCGCGGCCCGAGCCATCGGAGCCACCTTGGAGCGAATCCCCGTGCCGTGGCTCGGGTCGGCGATGATCGGCAGGTGCGAGAGCGCCTGCACGACCGGAATGGCGGTGAGGTCGAGCAGGTTCCGGGTATGGTTGTCGAAGCTCCGAACGCCCCGCTCGCAGAGGATCACGTTCTCGTTGCCCTCGGCCAGCAGGTACTCGGCGGCCAGCAGGAACTCGTCGATCGTGGCGCTCATGCCGCGCTTGAGCAGCACCGGCTTGCCCGCGCGCCCGGCGCGCCGCAGGAGCGGGTAGTTCTGCATGTTGCGCGCGCCGATCTGGAGAATGTCGGCGTACTCGGCCACGACCTCCACCCCCTCGGGGTCGACGGCCTCGGTCACGATCGCCATGCCGGTCGCCTCGCGCGCCTTCGCCAGCAGCTCGAGCCCTTCCACGCCGAGACCCTGGAAGGAGTATGGAGAGGTGCGCGGCTTGAACGCACCCCCGCGCAGGACCGTCGCGCCCAGGGCCCGCAGCCGACGGGCCGAGGTGAGAATCTGCTCTTCGCTCTCGACCGCGCACGGACCCGCCATGACCACGATGTCGCGCCCGCCGATCTCGGTACCGTTGAAGAGCCGCACGACCGTGTCTTCTTCCTTCCACTCGCGCGAGACCTGCTTGTAGGGCTGCGTGACCGGAATGCACTCGAGCACCCCCGGCAGCCCCTCGAGCCTCGCGGTGTCGACCCGGCCGTCGTTGCCGATCAGGCCCACGGCCGTGCGCTGGCCACCGGGAATCGGGCGCGCATCGTAGCCGAGCGCCTTGATCGCCTCGACGACGCCGTCGACCTCCTGGTCGGAGGCGTTGTGCTTCATGACAACCAGCATGGTGGTGCCTTATCGATCGAAAGAGAACGTGGGGATTACGCGGTTGAGACCGGGGCCGCGCGGCCGCTCCGAATCTCGAAGCGTGCGCCGTCGTACCCGGCCACTGCGGCGCCGTCGTACCCCGCTGCCCGCACCAGGTGCGGCGTGTCGTCCGGATCGAGCGGCGGGTACGCATGCGTCAGGACCAGCAGTCCGGGGCGGGCCTCGGCGGCGAGCTCCGCCACCTGGGTCGGGGTGAGATGGATCTCGACCTCGCTGCCCTCAGGCACCGCGCACTCGCACACCAGGAGTGCGGCGCCGACCAGGAACCGGCCGAGCGTCGGGTCGGGTCCGGTGTCGCCCGAATAGGCGAACACATCGCCGCCCGCCTCGAGCCGCCAGGCGACGGACTCGGGGGTATGGGGCACCGGGTGCGAGGCCAGCTCGAAGCGACCCTCGGGGTCCAGCCAGCGGCCGGCACGCTCCACTTCGACCACCTCGAGCGGGAACGGCGGCTCGAGCACCCAATCTCCGTGCGCCGTCGCGAGCCCCCCGAGCACGCGCCGAAGCCCGGGCGGGCCCACCAGCACGAGCGGCTCGCCCCGCCCCTCCGGCACCCCGTAGGTGAGCGCGAAGAGAAACGGCGCGAGGTCACCCAGGTGGTCCGTATGGAAATGGCTGAGCACGACGTGCGAGATGCGGCGCCAGTCGACACCGTGCTGATCGAATCCGTGGACCGTGCCGAAGCCGATGTCGAAGAGCACCCGCGCGCCGTCGATCTCGACCAGGTGCGCCGCCGAACGCCGGCTCGCCGACGGCAGCAGCGTGCCCGAGCCCAGCGTCGTGTAGATCATCGCCGCTCCGGGGCCACGGGCCGTCAGGCCGCCCCGCGCGCCTGCTCGAGCGCCTCTTCGAGCCGCACGCCCACGATCGTGCTCACCCCCGGCTCTTCCATGGTCACGCCGTAGATCCAGTCCGCCGCCTCGATCGTGCGGGGGTTGTGCGTGATCACCACGAACTGCGTCTGGTGCTTGAAGTCGTCGAGCAGCCGTATGAAGCGCCCGATGTTGTTCTCGTCGAGCGGCGCATCGACCTCGTCGAGCACACAGAACGGGCTCGGCTTGACCAGATAGATCGAAAAGAGCAATGAAAGCGCCGTAAGGGCCCGCTCGCCGCCCGAGAGCAGATCGATGCGCTGCGTCTTCTTGCCCTGGGGCGAAGCGTGGATCTCGATCGGGCTCTCGAGCGGGTCTTCGTCATCGGCGAGCCAGATGTCGGCCTCGCCGCCCTCGAAGAGCCGCTGGTGCACCGTCTTGAAGTTCTCGCGAATGCGCGTGAAGGTGTCCTGGAAGAGCTCGGTCGCGGTCTGGTTGATCTGCCGAATCGCGGAGCGCAGGTCGTCGCGCGCCTTGATCAGATCGGCGTGTTGACCCTTCAGGAACTCGAGCCGCTGGCTCTCTTCGGCGTGTTCCTCGACGGCCAGCATGTTCACGGGGCCGATGCGTTCGAGCCCGACGACGATCTCGCGGAGCTCGGCCTGCAGGGCCTCGGGCTCGCCCTCGACCGGATTCGCCTCTTCGAGCAGGCTGTCGAGGGTGCGGCCCCACTCGCCCTCGAGCCGGTCCTGAATGCGTCCGATGCGGCCTTCGAGCTCCTGGCGCTCGAGCTCGAGCCGGTGCCGCCGGTCGGTCGCTTCGCGCTCGGCCTGGCGAGCCACACGCGCTTTCCGCTCGGCCGCGGCCAGCCCCTCGGCCACGCGGGCGAGCGCCTCGTCGCGCGTCGCGAGCTCCGCCTGCGCCTCTTCACGTCGCTGGAACAGGGCTTCGGTCGCGTCGGCTCCGCGGGTCTGGAGCTCGGCCACCTGTTCGAGCTCGCGCTCGAGGTGGCGCTCCTCGTCGTCGAGCGACGACACCCGCTGCAGCGCGGCCTCCCGGCCGGCGGTGACCGAGGTGGCGCGCTCGTCCAGGCGCGACCGCTCGCCCTGCAAGCGGGTGACCTGGACCTCGAGCCGCGCCTGCTCGCTCCGGGCCGCTTCCCAGTCCTCCTGCACCGCCTCGACGGCCGCGCGCGCCTCGACCCGACCGCCCTTGAGTCCCTCTTCCTCGGCGGCGAGCGCCTGACGGTCCTCGCGCGCCTGCGAGATGCGCTCCTGCGCGCGCCCACGGGCGGCCCTCGTGCCCTCGACCTGCCGCGCGAGTTCGTCGCGGTGGCGGTCGGCGCGGTCCTTCCGGTCGACGGCCGCCGCCACCTCGGCCGACGCCTGGCGGAAGGTGTCTTCGGCGCTCCGGAATGCGCCGCGCGCAGCCTCGAGCGCCTCTTCCGCACGACGGAGCTCGTCGCGCCGAGCCTCGCGCGCTTCGCGGGCCTCGGCGGCCCGGCGAGAGGCCTTCTCAGACTTGCCCGTGAGCTTCGTCAGCTCTCCCCTGCGCTCAAGGGTGCCGCCCGCGCCCGTCGGATTGCCGACGCGAACCACGCCGGAGGGCTCGCGCAGGGTACCGGACGATGTCACGCGGCCCTTCTTCGCCTTTCCGTCGAACAGCGCGCCCTCGTCGACGAGGTCCACCCCGGCGAGGAGCGCCCGCACCCACGGCGCTCCCGGACCCTCGACCTCCACGCGCCCCAGCAGCGAACCGGGCTTGCCCGGCTCGGGGGCGTCGTCGAGGGGCAGAATCACCAGCCCGCCGCCCTTGCCCCAGCCTTCGCGGAACCACCGCTCGACCCGCGCCGCGGCCCGTCCGTCGGTGACCACGAGTCCCCGCGCGAGCGGGCCGAGCCACGCCTCGACGGCCCGCGCCACATCGGCCGGAGCCCGCACGAAGTCGACCAGCGGCCCGTGCACGCCCTCGAGTCCGGAGTCCAGCGCGGCCTTGAGCGACGGCTCGGCGCCCTCCCGGTCGCGCTCGAGGGCTTCCAGGGCGGCACGGCGGGCGCTCAGCTCCTGCGCGCGATCCGCGGCTTCGACCTCGTCGGCCCGCGCGGCCTCCAGCGCCTCGCGCGCCGCCTCGACCTCGACCCTCGCCTGCTCCATCGCGGTTCGCGCCTCGTCGACCTGCGACCGGAGCAGGTCGAGGCGTCCGGAGAAGAGATCCCCCTGCGATTCCAGGTCCGACGCTGCGCTGGACGCTTCTTCCAGCTCGCGTGCCAGACGTTCGAGCCGGCGCCCGAGCTCGGCGGCCTGGGCTTCCGAGGCTTCGGCGTCACCCTCGAGCTGGGCGCCCCGCCTGGCCACTTCGCGCTCCCGCGATTCGAGCTCTTCGAGGGTGCGACGCGCGTCCTGCAGGCGCGTCCGCACTTCGTCGGTGACCGTGCTCCGCTCGGCGAGCGCGGCCTCGGCGGTCTCGAGCTCCCGGGCCACCCCGGTGCGCTCCTCGTCGAGCGCCGTCGCTTCGGTCGCGAGAGTCTCGGCCCGCGAGCGCGCCTCGGCGCGCTCTTCGCCGATCTGCGCGAGGCGGCGCCGCGCGTAGGTCGCGCGTTCGTCGGCGACCGCCAGGTCGCGCTCCCAGCGCACGAGTTCGCTGCGGACCTCGTCGAGCCGGCCCGCGGCCTCGGCCCGTGCCTTCTGTGCGTCGACCTGCGCGATGCGGAGGGCTTCGTACTCGGCCTCGGCCGCTGCGACCTCGGCGACCATGCCCTCGCCATCGTGCGAATCCCCCTCCAGGTGGCGGCCGACTTCGTCGTAGCGCGATTGGAGCGTCTCGAGCTGGTGACGAACCACCGCCACTTCGACGTCGAGGCGCCGCGCGCGCAGCTCGAGGTAGCGCTCCGCCTTGCCCTTCTGGCGGGCGAGCGAGCGCACCTTCGTCTCGACCTCGGCGATCACGTCTTCGAGGCGCTGCAGGTCGACTTCGGCGCGCTCGAGGCGCCGGAGCGCCGCCCGCCGGCGATCCTTGTACTTGCCGATGCCCGCCGCCTCTTCGAAAAGCCCTCTCCGCTCGTCGGCGCGGTCCGACAGGATCGCGTCGATCATGCGGTTCTCGATGACGCTGTAGGCGTTCGCGCCGAGGCCCGTGTCGCGCGTGAGGTCGACCACGTCCTTCAGCCGCACGCCGGAGCGGTTGATCGTGTAGTCGCTGCCCCCGTCGCGGTAGACGATACGACCGATCTCGACCTCTTCGAAGGGTACCGGCAGGGCGCCGTCCTCGTTCGAGACGGTCATGGTCACCGAGCCGCGGTTCACCGGCCGCCGGTTCACCGACCCCTGGAAGATCGCCTCTTCCATCTTGGCGCCGCGGATCGCGGTCGGCCGCTGCTCGCCGAGCACCCAGCGAATCGCGTCGCTGATGTTCGACTTGCCGCAGCCGTTGGGGCCGACCACCGCGGTGATACCGTCGTGGAACTTGACCTCGGTCGCGTCGGCGAACGACTTGAAGCCGTGGACGCGGAGGGCGCGCAACTTCATTCCGGTACGATGCCTCGGCGTTCGGTGAGCGGCGCGCTCGCGAGGTCCTGCTCACGAAGCATGGCCTCCATCTCGCGCGCCTCCTCGGCCGACGCATACCCCCCGGCGAACACGCGATACGACGCGGGGGACGTGCCGTCGCCCACCCGCAGCACGTGCGTGGGGATGCCCAGTTCGGCGAGCGCGTCGCTCCAGGTTCGCGCGGCCTCCAGCTCGGGCAGCTCACCCAGCAGGAAGGCCCATTCGACACGTCGAGCGTACCAGGC